>NZ_JBISDG010000056.1:0-16580 GCF_044472985.1 Roseovarius salis
CGCCGCGGCGCTGGCGCGCCTCACCAGCCGGTCGCAGGGCATCTGGGCGGCGGCGCGCGCCGAGGATGACTTTGCCGCCTTCGCCCCGACCCTGTCGGAGGTCGTCAGGCTCAAGCGCGAGGAAGCGGCGGCTCTGGCCGACGGCGGGGATCTCTACGACGCCCTGCTGGATGATTTCGAGCCGGGCGCCACGGCCGACAGCCTGCACGCGATGTTCGAGGAAATGCGCCCGGGGCTTGTCACGCTGCGGCAGCGCGCGCTCGGGGCGGGTGAACCGCCGGCCCTCAAGGGCCATTTTCCCGGGACGCGGCAGATGGAAATGGCGCGCGATCTCGCCCGGAGGTTCGGCTATGACTGGACGCGCGGGCGGCTCGACATCGCGGTGCACCCGTTCTCCTCTGGGTCTGGCGATGATGTGCGGATCACCACCCGCATTGCCGACAGCGACCCGTTCAATTGCCTCTACTCAACGATCCACGAGACGGGCCATGCCTGCTACGAACAGGGGATCGACGCGGCCTTTCGGCTGACCCCGGTAGGGCAGGGTGTGTCGATGGGCGTGCACGAAAGCCAGAGCCGCATATTCGAGAACCAGCTGGCCCGCAGTGCCGCGTTCTGCCGGTGGCTGTTTTCCGAGATGGAGGCCGCGTTCGGCAATCTCGGCGTCGAGACGGCGGAGGCGTTCCATGCCGCCGTCAACCGCGTGCACCGCGGCTATATCCGCACCGAGGCCGACGAGATACAGTACAACCTGCACATCATGCTGCGTTTCGTGCTTGAAAGGGCACTTGTCAGCGGCGACCTGGCCGTGCCCGATCTGGAGGCGGCATGGAACGACCGGTTTTCGGCCGATTTCGGGTATCCCGTCGACCGGGCCTCCAACGGCGTGCTGCAGGATGTGCACTGGTCTGTGGGGTTGTTCGGGTATTTCCCGACCTACGCGCTTGGCAATGTCTATGCCGGTTGCCTGCACGAGGCGCTGCGTGCGGCGGTGCCGGACCTGGATACGCATCTTGAACGCGGTGATCCTAGCCCGGCCACGGCATGGCTGCGCGAGACCGTGCAACGCCATGGCGGCCTGTTCGAGCCGCGTGAATTGATCGCCCGGTCCTGCGGGCGCGAGCCGTCGGCCGCCCCGCTGATGAGGTATCTTGAGGACAAGTTCGGCGCCTTGTACCCGGCCTGAACGGGGGTGGGGGCGCTGCCCCCGACGTTGAACCCCTCGGGGTCCAACGTCTCCCCCGGGGTATTTTTACCAGGAAGATGCGGCGGTCTGGCCCCCGGACCGTGCGCCGGTCCCACGCGGCCCCGGCGCGATCGCCGGGGTGCGGCGAGCCGCGCCGTGCGGCAGGATCAAGCGACCATTTTCTCGACCACCTCGCCGAAGGAGGAAGGCGTGGGCACGATCGACACGCCAGCATCCTTGAGGATGTCGACCTTTTCCTGTGCCGATTCGCCGAAGGCCGAGACGATGGCGCCGGCATGGCCCATGCGGCGGCCCTTGGGCGCCGAGAGCCCGGCGATGTAAGCCGCGACCGGCTTGCTCATGTGGTCGCGGATGAAGGTCGCGGCCTCTGCCTCCTGCGGCCCGCCGATTTCGCCCACGAGAACCACGGCAACGGTTTCCGGATCGTTTTCAAACAGTTCAAGAATGTCCTTGAAGCTTGACCCGTTGATCGGATCGCCGCCGATACCGATCGAGGAGGACACGCCAATGCCGCGTTCCGACATCTGCGAGGCCGCCTCGTAGCCAAGCGTGCCCGACCGCCCGACGATGCCCACGCGGCCCGGCATGTAGATATGGGGCGGCATGAGCCCGGCGAAGGCGCGGCCGGGCGTGATGATGCCCGCGCAGTTCGGCCCGATGAGCCGCATCCGGTTCTCGGCCTTGTAGCGGCGCATGTAGCGTTTGACCCTGATCATGTCCTGCGCGGGAATGCCGTCGGCAATGCAGACGCATGTCCTGATACCCGCATCGGCCGCTTCCATGATCGAATCGGCGGCAAAGGGCGGGGGCACGAAGCTGACCACCAGCTCCGCGCCGGTCTCAGACACCGCGCCCTTGACGGTGTTGAACACCGGCAGGTCGAGATGGGTGGTGCCGCCCTTGCCGGGCGTCACGCCGCCCACCACGTTGGTGCCGTGCTTGATCATGTCCTGGGCGTGGAAGCTGCCGATCCGGCCGGTGATGCCGGTGACCAGCACCCGGGTTTCGCTGTCGATGAGAATGGCCATTACGACGCCTCCTTCAGGCTGGCCGCCTTCCACTCGGCGACGACCTTTTCGGCCGCCTCGGCAAGCGTGCTGGCGGTGGTGATGTTGAGGCCGCTGTCGGCCAGGAGCTTCATGCCTTCCTCGACATTCGTGCCCGAGAGGCGCACCACGAGCGGCTTGTCGAGTTCGAGTTCCTTCACCGCGCGGATCACGCCCTCGGCGATCCAGTCGCAGCGGTTGATCCCGGCGAAGATGTTGACGAGGATCGCCTCGACATTGCGGTCGTTGAGCACGGCCTTGAAGGACATCAGCACCCGTTCAGGGCTGGCGCCGCCGCCCACGTCGAGGAAGTTGGCCGGGTCGCCGCCGGCCATCTTGATCATGTCGAGCGTGGCCATGGCGAGCCCTGCACCGTTGACGATACAGCCGATCCGCCCGTCGAGACCGATATAGGAAAGCCCGCGGTCACCGGCATAGGTTTCGCGCGGGTCTTCCTGGCTCTTGTCGCGCAGCTCGGAAATGTCGGGGTGGCGGAACAGCGCGTTGTCGTCGAAGGCCAGCTTGGCGTCGAGCGCGACGATTTCCCCCGCGGTGGTCACAACCAGCGGGTTTATCTCGACCATGTTGGCGTCGGTATCGTTCATTAGGTTGTAGCAGCCGATGATCGTCTTGACCGCCTGCGGAATGAGCGCCGGGTCGAGCCCGAGCTGGAAGGCGATCTCGCGCGCCTGGAAGTTCTGCATGCCTACCGCCGGGTCGACCACGCTGCGGATGATCGAATCGGGCTCGTTGGCCGAGATCTCCTCGATCTCCATGCCCCCTTGCGCCGAGGCCACGACGACCACGCGCTCCAGCTTGCGGTCCATCACGAAGCCCAGATAGATTTCCTGCGCGATGTTGGTGGCTTCTTCGATATAGAGGCGGTTGACGAGATTGCCATGCGGCCCGGTCTGGTGGGTGACGAGGCGGCGGCCCAGCATCCACTGGGCCGCGTCGGCCACCTCTTCCTCGGTGGCGCAGATGCGCACGCCGCCCGCCTTGCCGCGGGCGCCGGAATGGATCTGGGCCTTGACGACCCATTTGTCGCCCGAGAGTTCCGAGCAGCGATAGACCGCCTGTTCGGGCGAATAGGCGATGCCGCCGCGGGGGACGCTGACGCCGAAGCGTTTGAGCATCTCCTTGGCCTGGTATTCGTGAATGTCCATTGGGAAGCCTCCTTTTATCCCTTGGCCGCGATGGCGTCGGCGACGGCGATGACGTTGTTGGCCATGCGCTCGCTGGCGGCGTCGATCATCTTGCCGTCGAGCGAGGCCGCACCCTTGCCCTCGGCCTCGGCCTTCTTGAGCTCCTCGATGATGCGGCGGGCCTTGGTGACCTCGGCCTCGGGCGGCGAGAAGACATCGTTGGCCAGTTCGATCTGGCTGGGATGGATCGCCCATTTGCCCTCGATCCCCAGGGCGGCGGCGCGTCTTGCCGAGGCGACATAGGCGTCGGGATCTGAGAAATCGCCGAAGGGTCCGTCGATGGCGCGCAGCCCGTAGGCCCGGCAGGCCACCGTCATGCGCGAGAGGGCGGAATGCCACTGGTCGCCGGGGTAGTCGGGGTTCAAGCCGCCGATCACCACGGTGCGCGCGCGGGTCGAGGCGGCGTAGTCGGCCACCCCGAAATGCATCGCCTCCAGCCGGCCGGGGGCGGCGGCGATGGCCTCGACATTGGCCATGCCGAGCGAGGTCTCGATCAGCGCCTCGAGGCCGATTTCATGTGTGAAGCCCATGGCTTCCTCGATCTGGCTCACCATGCATTCCACCGTGTAGAGGTCGGCCGGCACGCCCACCTTGGGCACCAGGATCGTGTCGAGATGCCGGCCCGCCTGCTCGACGATCTCGACCACGTCGCGGTACATGTAATGGGTGTCGAGCCCGTTGATGCGGATCGACATGGTCTTGCCCTTGGCCTTCCAGTCGATGTCGTTCAGTGCCTGGATGATGTTGGCGCGGGCCTGCACCTTGTCGGGCGGCGCGACCGCGTCTTCGAGATCGAGGAAGATGTAATCGACATCCGATGTGGCGGCCTTGTCGATCATCGACGGGTTCGAGCCCGGCACGGCCAGTTCCGACCGTTGCAGGCGCTGCTTCTTGAGCGGGTGGAGGGTGTAGCTCATCTTGGTCCTTTCCTCGTTCGGACGGGGGCCGTCCGTTGCCTCCCTTGTTGCGCGAATGGCGGGGCCGCGACACTTCCCTGCGGGTAAGAATGGCGGCGCGGGGAGGGGGCATGAGCCTGAACGGGTAGCGTGCCCCTACCCGGGCCGGTGCCGTCGGGATGCATTGGGATGCACTCGCTGCAGCGCAACGGTTATGAAGGAAAACAATTGGTTACGATAGGAAACTCGAGTCGCTGCGGGGGTCGGAATTCTGGAAAATTCCGGGCCGGAAAATGCGTATTTTCCGAGCGTACTTTCCCCGCGGAAAGTACCTAGAGCACCACGCGGATCGGCTCCTGATTGCAGAAGATCACCATCTGCCCGGCGTTTTCCACGGCATGGTATCCGCGTCTGGCAAGCTCCGCCTCGAAGCGCGCCCGGCCGATATAGCGGTCGATGTCGCGAAGCTGGCGCCGGATCACGCGCCCCTCGCGGGCGGCGCGGGAGGAGAAGAGCTTGCCGAGCCATTGCTCCGGCGAAATCGGGCCATGATCTCTCATGGCCCGATCCTGTCTCATGGGTGGTTAACAGGCGGTTTACGTGACCAGATCGCCCGGGGTCTCGCCCTTGAGGAAGGCCTTGAGATTGTCGATGGCGCGGTGGCCCATCGCGCCGCGGGTGCCGTCGGTGGCCGACCCAAGATGCGGGGCGAGCACGATATTCTCGTATTCGAGGAAGCGCGGGTCGAGGGCGGGTTCGTCGTGATACACGTCGAGCCCCGCGGCCGAGAGCTTGCCGCTGTCCAGCGCGTCGAAAAGCGCGTCTTCGTCGACCACGTCGCCGCGGGCGGAGTTGACCAGGATCGCGCCGGGCTTGAGCGCGGCGAACACCCTGGCGTCGATCAGCTTGTAGGTGTCCGCGCCGCCGGGGCAGTGCAGCGACAGGAAATCGGACTCCGCCGCGACGGCCTCGATCGAGCCCAGCTGCTCGGCATGGCCGTTGGCGGCCTTGATCTCGTCGGGCACGCCCCAGGCATCCTGGAACACCACCCGCATCCCGAAACCGCCATGCGCCCGGCGCGCCATCGCCTGGCCGATGCGGCCGAAGCCCACGATGCCGATGGTGGCGCCGGTGACCTTCTTGCCGATCATGTGGGTGGGCCGCCAGCCTTCCCAGTTGCCCGCGCGCGTCTCGCGCTCGCCCTCGCCGATGCGGCGGGCGGCGCAAAGCAGCAGCCCCATCGCCAGATCGGCGGTGCAGTCGGTCAGCACGTCGGGCGTGTTGGTGACCGCGATGCCGTTCTCGCGCGCGGCGTCGATGTCGATATGGTTGAAGCCCACGCCGTAATTGGCCATGATCCGCACCTTGCCACGGGCGGCCGGGTAGAATTCGGCCGGTATCCTGTCCGAGACGGTGGGCATGATCACGTCGTAGGTCTGTGCCGCGGCCATCCATTCCTCGCGGCTCATCGGCCGGTCGGGATGGCGCAGGGTGACCGCGCCCAGCCCTTCGGCGGCAAGCCGATTCTCGGCCTCTTCGGGCCAGGCGCGGGTGACGAGAATATTTGCGTCCGCCATGTCAGGCCGCCTTCGCGGTGGCCGCGCGGCTGTCCGGCGTGGTATCGCGGTAATGCGCCTGCGCGGCGGCCACGCCCGAGCCCGGTTCGATCTTCGCCCCCGCGTCGACCAGCGCCATTTCCGCGGCCGAGATCGCGCCGCAGAGCATCACGGGGTTGAGCGAGCCAAGATGCCCGATGCGGAACGCCTTGCCCGCCAGCTTGTTGAGCCCGGTGCCCAGAGAGGTCTGGTACTTGTAATAGGCCCCAGAGATCACGTCGCGCGCATCCACGCCGTCGGGCACGTAGATGGCCGAGACGGTGTCGGATTCCCATTCCAGGCCGCGCGCCACCAGTTCGCAGCCGTCCCAGGCCGCGACGGCCGCGCGCACCCCTTCGGCCAGCCGCTTGTGCCGCGCCCAGACCGTTTCCATCCCCGCCTCGAGCAGCATGTCGAGCGAGCAGCGCAGGCCCCGCAGAAGCTGCGTGGCGGGCGTGTAGGGGAAATAGCCGGTGTCGTTGAGCTTGATCATGTCCTCGAAGCTGAAATAGCAGCGCGCCATGCCCGCATTGCCCAGCGCCTTGTTGGCCTCCAGCGCCTTGTCGGAAACACCGAGGATGCCGAGGCCCGCGGGCAGCATGAAGCCCTTCTGCGAGCCCGACACGGCAAGGTCGACGCCCCATTTGTCCATCTCGAACTCGATCGAGGCGATCGAGCTGACCCCGTCGACGAAGAGCATGGCAGGGTGGTTCGCCGCATCGAGCGCCTGGCGCACCCCGGCAATGTCGGAGGTCACGCCGGTGGCGGTTTCGTTATGAGTGGCAAAGACCGCCTTGATCTCGTGATCGCTGTCGGCTTCGAGGATGCGCGCATACTCCTCGACCGGCACGCCCTTGCCCCATTCCACCTCGCAAAGCTCGACATCGAGGCCGAGCCGCTCGGCCATGTCGACCCAGAGCAGCGAGAACTGGCCGAAGCGCGACATGAGCACCTTGTCGCCGGGGCTGAGCGTGTTCTGGATGGCGCTTTCCCATGCGCCCGTGCCGGAAGAGGGGAATACGAAGACGCGCCCGCCCTCCATCCGGTAGGCGCGTTTCAGATCAGAAAGGATGCCGGTCACCAGGTCGGGGAAATCGGGGGCGCGCATGTCCTCCATCGGCAGGTTCATCGCCTGCCGAACGGGCTCGGGCACATTGGTCGGGCCGGGAATGAAAAGGTGCTGGTAGCCGTTCATCGGGTATCTCCTGTCTCGGGTCGGGCATTTGTATCGACGGTGGCTGCGCCATTCGTAACGCCCGAGGGGATACACGCTTGGAACCGGTGGCGGAGGCGTGCCAACGAACGGGTGGGCGCGGCCCACCCTTTCGGGTGGCGAGGCACGTCACGAAACGCCGGCATGCCGCTGCATACTGTTTTTTCCTTTAAATTCATCGGTTTCGACCCCTCGTATGTCGCAAATCGGGGCCTGCGGACCGGGCTTTTCTGGTGTATGGTCATGTCATGACCGAGCCCCATCCCCAACCAGCGGCGCGCGTGGCCCATGACGAGGACCGGCCGCGGGTGATCGTGGCCGACCGCCAGTTGATCGTCTGCCAGGGCATCGGCTCGCTGGTGTCGCAGATCCCCGAGGTGCAGCTCGGGGATTTCGCGACCGACAAGGCGGGCCTGCGCAAGCTGCTTTCCAACAACGACGAGCGGACGATCCTGATCCTTGGCGTGAGGCTGGCCGATGGCGACCTGACCTCGGTGCTGGAGACGCTGCGCAACAGCCATCCGCATGTCATGGTCGTTGTCGTGGCCGAGGATACCGAGTTCGCCTTCATCCGCACCGCCATCAAGCAGGGGGCCAACTCGGTCTGCATGATGAGCCAGATCCTGACCAGCCTGCCCAAGATCCTCGGCAAGCTGGTCGAGGGCCATTCGATCGTGCCCACCGACATCCTGCGCAAGCTCACCTCGGAGAACACCGACAGCCTGTCGCGGCGGGAACACGAGATCCTCGCCCTGCTGGTGGACGGGCTGACCAATTTCCAGATCTCGGCCCGGCTCGGTCTCAGCGAGAACACGGTGAAATACTATCTCAAGGCGATCTACCAGAAGCTGGACGTGAACTCGCGCGGGGCGGCGATCGCCAAGTACGTCGCCGGCAACTACTGAGGTGCGCAGCGGGCCAGCATGTAGGTGTCCATGAGCCAGCCGTGACGCGCCCGCGCCGCCGCGCGGGTATCGATGATGCGCGGACCCGCCTCGGCCAGCGGACCGGAGTCGAGGATTTCCTCGGCCATGCCCAGATACGCCCCCCACCAGACGTGCAGACCATCGGGGTCCAACGCTCGGAAACTGCATTCACCGTCCAGCATGACCACCACGGTGTCGGCCCCGTCGGGCCATCCCCCTTCGCGCAGCCGTCGGCCCGTGGTGACGGTCACCGCCCCGTTCACGGTGTTGAGCGGGATTGCGTGGGCGGCCGTCAACGCCTGTATGGCCGTTATGCCGGGCACCACCCGCAGGCGCGGCTCTGGGCGCAATCTGCGCGCGATGCGCAGCGTGCTGTCATAGAGCGACGGATCCCCCCAGACCAGCAGCGCCACCGGCCCGTCGGGATGGTGCGCCTCGATCGCCAGTTTCCAGCGGCGCGCGATCTCGTCGTGCCAGCGGGCGACGCGCTGCTGGTAGGGCAGGTCCGGGTCGCGTTCGGGATAGTCGAAATGGGCGACACGCGCCTTGCTGCCGCTTTCCGCGATGATGCGGTGGCGCAGTTGGGCGAGATCATCCTTTCCCGGCCCCTTGCGCGGCACGAGGATCAAACCGGCGTCGCGCAGGGCCGTGATGCCTTCGCCCGTGACATGGGCGGGGCTTCCGGTGCCGATGCCGACAAGCCAGATGTCATGCACCACGGCGCTCATGCCTCCGCCAGCGGCCCGTAAAGGATTAGCGCGGGCCGGTCGCTGATGGATTCCGACAACTGCTCGGCCAACCCGGCGACGGTGTGGCGCGAGAGCCTCTGCTCGGTGGTGCTGATGCCCTCGGCCAGGAGCGCGGGCGTCTCGCCGGGCAGGCCATGCTCCATGAGCCGTGCGGCCAGGTCGGGAAAGGTCCGCTGTCCCATGAAAACCACGGTCGAGGCGTTGGAATCGGCCAGTGCGACAAGGTCTATGTCGCCGGGCAGCCGCCCGCTGACATCGTGGCCGGTGACGAACTGCACACGCCGCGATGTCATCCGCCGGGTGAGCGGGATGCCCGCCGCGGCCGCGGCCGCACAGGCCGATGGCACGCCGGGGACGATCTCGAATGGGATACCGGCTTCGCGCAGGGCGGTCAGCTCCTCTTCCAGCCGGCCGAAAATGCCGCTGTCGCCCGATTTCAGCCGCACGATGCGACCGCCTTCCTGCGCGTAGTCCACCAGCAGGCGGCTCACATGATGCTGCCTGGGAGAGGGACGTCCGGCGCGTTTGCCCACGCCGATCAGGTCGGCGCCGGCCCGGGCGTGGGACAGGATCGGCCCCGACGACAAATCGTCGAACAGCACCGCGTCGGCCCGCCTGAGGCGGTCAACCGCCTTGAGCGTCAGAAGCTCCGGGTCACCTGGCCCGGAACCCACGAAGCTCACGAACCCGCTCATGCGCCGCTCTCCTCGGCCGAGATGAGGTGAAAGAACGTCCCCGTAACGCGGTCCCTGCGCGATCCCGTCTCGGGAACGGGGTCGCCATCGGCGTTCGTGACCCGCGCAAGCGGCGCGTCCGGCTGGTCAAGGATGTTGCAGTAGTGAAACTCGTGCCCCCTCAGAGCTGCACCGCGCCCGTGGCCGGGCATCGCCTCTTCCAGCACCGCGCGGCGATAGCCCAGGTGAAACTTGCGCTTCTCGTAGGAGGTCACGAGCCCCAGCAGCCCGGCCATCTGGTGGCGCGTGCCCTCCTTGTCGACCAGCGCCGCGCCGAGGACCATGTAGCCGCCGCATTCGCCGTGGACGGGCCGGGTTTCGGCGTGGGCACGCAGGCCATTCATGAACCGCTGCGCACCCGCGAGTTGCCCGGCGTGAAGCTCGGGGTAGCCGCCGGGCAGCCAGACGATGTCGGCCGCCGGGTCGGGCGGCTCGTCCGCCAGCGGCGAAAAGGGCAGGATTTCTGCCCCCGCGGCGCGCCATCCCTCGAGCAGGTGGGGATAGGTAAAGGAAAACGCCGCGTCCCGGGCCAGCGCGATGCGTTGCGCTGGCGGCGCGGGCAGGGCCCCGGCGGGGGGGAGTGCGCGGCCCGCGGCGGCGGCGCGGATCGTGCCGAGATCGACGTTCTCGCGCAGGAAGGCGGCGTATTGTGCGATCGCGGCGTCGAGGTCGGGATGCTCCACCGCCTGCACCAGACCCAGGTGCCGCTCTGGCAGAACGAGGTCGCCGCGCTTGGGCAGCACCCCCAGCACGGGCAGGCCGGCCCGCTCCATCCCCAGCCGGATCAGCCGCTCGTGCCGGGGCGAGGCGACGCGGTTCAGGATGACTCCCGCGAAGGGCAGCTCGGGGTCATAGGCACTGAATCCCATAGCGGCGGCCGCGGCCGACTGTGCCTGCCCCCCCACGTCCAGCACCAGCACCACCGGCCAGCCCATGCGTCGCGCGGTTTCGGCGCTGCTGCCCATGCCCGACTGGCCGCGCGTGGCCACCGCGTCGTAAAGACCCATGGAGCCCTCGCCGACGCAGATATCGGCCCCGTCCGCGCGTGCCGCGATCGCGTCGAGGAGGCCCGGCCCCATCGCCCACGTGTCGAGGTTGAAAGAGTCCCGCCCGCAGGCCGCGCGGTGAAAGGCCGGGTCGATGTAGTCGGGGCCCGACTTGAAGGGCTGCACGCGCAGCCCGTCCTCGGACAGCGCGCGCGCCAGCCCCAGCATCACGGTCGTCTTGCCCGTCCCCGAGGACGGGGCGGAGATCATCACGCCTTCAGCCATCCTGCCCCTCGCTTTCCGGTGTCCAGCCCGCCCACGGGCTCTCGGCGCTTTGCGGGCGGTAGCGCCGGTCATAACCTGCCGCGTAAAGGCAGCTCTCGTCGAACCCTTCCGCTGCCAGCGCGGGTCCAACGAGGATCAGCGCGGTGCGGGTTATCCCCGGATCCAGCCGCTCCGCGATATCGGCCAGCCGGCCGCGGATGATCCGCTCGTCAGGCCAGCTCGCGCGGTAGACGACCGCCACCGGGCAGTCGGCCCCGTAATGCGGGGTCAGGTCTGACACGACGCCGTCGATGTTCTGGATCGACAGGTGGATGGCCAGCGTTGCGCCGGTGGCGGCGAAATTGGCCAGCGTTTCAGCCGGCGGCATGGAACTCGCCCGGCCCGGCGTGCGCGTCAGCACCACCGATTGCGCCACCCCTGGTAGCGTCAATTCGGCCCCGAGCGCGGCGGCGGCTGCGGAGAAGGCCGGCACCCCGGGGGTGACGCTCACGGGGATGTCCATCGCGCGCAGGCGGCGCATCTGTTCGCCCATGGCCGACCACACCGACATATCGCCAGAATGGAGCCGCGCCACGTCGTGGCCGGCCGCGTGTGCCGTCGCGATCTCATCCATGATGGCGTCGAGGTCCATGGGCGCGGTGTTCACCACCCGCGCGCCGGGCGGGCAGTGCGCCAGCACCGCCTCCGGCACCAGCGAACCGGCATAGAGACAGACCGGGCAGGCCGCGATCAGGTCGCGCCCGCGCAGGGTGAGCAGGTCCGGCGCCCCCGGGCCGGCGCCGATGAAATGAACGGTCATTGTGTTCCTCCATTGCTGGCGGACCGGGCGAGTGCGCAGGTGGCCATCCGGTCGGTCGAGATCACCCGCCGGCCGATTAGTCGCGCGCCAGGCCCCGCCGCCGCCAGCGCGCTGGCCTCGGCAACCGAGCCCGTTCCATGAGCGGCTTGCGACGCCGCCCCGTCGGTCAGCGTGACCTGCGCGGCGGCATCCTGCGGCGCGACGGGGTGCACAGGCAAGCCGGCCGCGCGGGCGAATTCCGCGAATGCGGGGCTTTCCGCCTTGGCTGCCAGCGTGGCGAGCAGCGTGGCCCGCCCGCCGCCATGGACGCGCCCGAACGCGTCGTGCAGGCTGGCAGACGTGGCGCCAGCGCGAAACCCGAAGCCCGCGACGATCATAGCGTGACGCTCCATTGCACGATGGGGCGGGCGGCCTCCCAGCCCCGCCGCGTGCCGAGCGGTGCGGCGGTCGACAACTCCACGCGCATCAACTCGCCGCCATGGCATGCCTGCGCTTGTGCCAGCAGTGTCTCGCTTTCCAGCGTGACGGCGTTGGCCACAAGCCGCGTGCCCGAGCAAAGCCGCGTCGTCAGCCAATCCAGCAGCGCCTGCGACAATCCCCCTCCGATGAACACCGCGTCCGGCGGAGGCAAGTCTTCCAGCGCGGCGGGGGCCGCGCCCGCGACCACGTCCAGCCGGTCCACGCCAAGGCGTTCGGCATTGGCGCGCAGGTTTTCGACCCGGTCGGCACGGGGCTCGATGCTGGTGGCGGTCAGGGTCGGGTCCGCCAGCAGCCACTCGATGGCGATCGAGCCGGACCCGCCGCCGATGTCCCAAAGCCGCTCGAACGGGCGGGGTGCAAGGGCCGATAGCGTTAGCGCGCGCACCGGGCGCTTGGTCATCTGTCCGTCACCGCCGAACCATGCATCGGGCCGCCCCGACGCCAGCGGCAGCGCCGCGCCATCGCCCCGGACCTCCACCGCCGCGCAGACCGGGTGGGCGAACTCTGCGCCGGGCAGGGCGTCAGCCCGGACCGGGGTGCAACGCTCGCGCAAGCCGCCAAGCGCTTCCATGACGGTGAGCAGGCTTGCACCGAAACCAGAGTCCGACAGGTACCTCGCGAGATCCGGAACCGCGGCCCCGTCGCGCAGGAGCGCGATCAGCCGCACCCCCGGGGCGAGGGCAGGGCGCAGCCGCGTCAGCGGTGCCGCGTGCAGGCCGAAGCACAGGGTCGATTCCAGCGGCCAGCCCATGCGCGCCGCCGCGAGCGAAAAGCTGGAGGCATTGGGAAAGGCGCGCCATTCTCCCGGGTCGAGCCGGCGGGCCAGCACCGTGCCCGCACCGTGCCAGAACGGATCACCCGAGACCAGCACGGCCACCTGCCGCGGCCGGAACGCCAGCAGCGTCTCGATCCCGTCGGCGAACGGCACCGGCCATTCCACGCGCTCCGCCGCGCCGGGCGGCAGCAGTGACAGGTGCCGGGGCGGGCCCATCACGATTTCCGCCGTCTCGATCGCGGACCGGCTTGCAGGGGTCAGCCCCGCCGGTCCATCCTCGCCCAGACCGATGATGGAAAGCCACGGAGTCTCAGCCATGTTCCCCAACCTGCTGATCCTCGGCGGCACGACCGAGGCGACGGCGCTCTGCCGGGCGGTCGCCGGGGCTGGGCTCAACGGTACCGTGTCGCTGGCCGGACGTGTCGCCCGCCCGGCGGCACAACCGCTGCCGTGCCGTATCGGTGGGTTCGGCGGGGTGTCGGGGCTGATCTCCTACCTGCGCGAGACGGGGATCACCCACGTGGTGGATGCCACGCATCCCTTCGCCGCGCAGATGAGCACCAACGCCATCAGCGCCTGCAAGGTGGCTGGCGTGCCGCTCATCGCGCTCACCCGCGCGCCGTGGACCGAGGGGCCGGGCGACCGCTGGATCCGCGTGCCCGACATCGCGGGCGCGGTTGCCGCGCTCGACCGCCCGCCCGCGCGCATCATGCTGGCGGTCGGCCGGATGCATCTGGAAGAGTTCGCCGTGCACCCGCAGCATGCCTACCTGCTGCGGGTGGTCGATCCGCCCCGGACGTCTTTGCCCTTTCCCGACCATCGCCTGATCGTGGATCGTGGCCCGTTCACCGAGCAGGGCGATCTGGCGCTGATGCGCGCGCACGGCACCGACCTTGTGGTGTCCAAGAACGCGGGAGGCACGGGGGCGTCGGCCAAGATCCTCGCCGCGCGTCGGCTGGGGCTGCCCGTGGTGATGATCGAGCGGCCCCGGCTGCCCCCCCGGGCCGAGGCGCACTCGGCAGGCGAGGTTCTGGAATGGCTGGTTCATGCCGGTACCGAGCGCGGGGTATAGACGAAGGGCGCACCGCGCCGCGAGATGACCCGCGTGGCCGAGGACCCCACCAACACCACGGTGCGCATGTCCGCCATTTCCGCGGTGCAGTCAGGCAGGGGAACGACACGGATTTCCTCGTCGGGCGTCGATACGGCGCGCGCGAAGATCACCGGGCGGGCGTCGCCGCACGCCGCGCGCAAGAGCTCCAGCACGCGGGCGAATCCCTCGGGACGGGCGCGCGAGCGGGGATTGTAGAACGCCATCGCGAAATCGGCCTCGACGGCGAGGCGCAGGCGGTGCGCGATCACCTCCCACGGCTTGAGGTTGTCGCTGAGATTGATGGCGCAGAAATCATGGCCAAGCGGTGCCCCCGCCCGCGCCGCCGCCGCCAGCATCGCCGTCACCCCCGGCAGCACGTCGATTTCCAGCGCGCGCCAGCCCTCCGGCCCGGCCTCCACCGCCTCGAACACGGCCGAGGCCATGGCGAAAACGCCCGGATCGCCCGACGAGACGATGACGACCTGCCGCCCCTGCGCCGCCATGTCTAGCGCGTGGCGCGCCCGGTCGAGTTCCACGCGGTTGTCGGAGGCATGAAGCGTCAGGCCGGGGCGCCGCGCCACACGGTCGACATAAGGCCCATAGCCCACCACGTCGGTCGCGCGGTCCAGCGCGGCGCGCACCTCGGGGGTGACAAGCGCCTCCGCCCCCGGGCCCAGCCCGGCGATGGTCAGAGTGCCGCTCATGGCCGGCGCCCCCGCCCGTGTACCAGCACGATCGAGAAATAGGGCGTGACGCGTCCCTCCGCCTCGGCCAACCGCTCGACCGTCTGGCCCGGCATCGCGGCATACTGCACCAGCCAGGCATCCTCGTACCGGCCCACCCGCTGCAGGGCGCGGCGGACCTTGTCGATGTGGCGGCCGATCTTCATCAACACCACCGCGTCGCTGCCTTCCATGCGCGCGACCAGATCCTCCTCCGGCAGGGTGCCCATGACAACGCTCAGCACGTCGTCGCCCCATGTGATAGGCGTGCCGGTCGCCGTCCATGCCGCCGACATGCCGGTAATGGCCGGCACGACCTCGACCGGAACATGCCCGTTCAGCCGAACGTGGAGATGCATGAAAGAGCCGTAGAAGAACGGGTCGCCCTCGCACAGGACGACCACGTCCTCGCCCGTCTGCGCGATCTGCCGCAGCCTGGCGGTCCAGTCCTCGTAGAAGGCCGACAGGATTGCCCCGTATCGCGGGTCGGTGAAGGGGATCTCGGTCGTGACGGGATACTCCATCGCGTATTCCGCCGCGCCGGGCGGGATCAGCCCGTCGACGATCTTGCGCGCACGGCCCGCGCGGCCCGCCTTGCGGAAAAACGCCACGTGGCGCGCCTGTCGCAGCATGCGGTCGGCACGCACGGTCATCAGATCGGGGTCGCCGGGGCCCAACCCCAGCCCGTAAACGGTGCCGGTGCGTGCCTCCTGCCGGGCGGGTGCGGGGGGCGTTCCGGGCCGTTCGTTCATTCCGCGCGGCTCGCAACGGCGTTGATTGCGGCAACCGTGATCGCCGACCCGCCCAGCCGGCCGCTCACGATGGCGCAGGGCGCGGGCGGCGCGGCCCACAGCGCCTCCTTGCTTTCGGCCGCACCGACGAAGCCGACCGGGCAGCCGATGATCGCGGCCGGGCAGGGGCAGTCGGGGTCTTCCAGCATGTTGAGCAGGTGGAACAGCGCCGTCGGCGCGTTGCCGATGGCCACGACCGCGCCCTGCAGATGCGGCCGCCACAGCTCGACCGCGGCGGCGGAGCGCGTGTTGCCCATGCGCGCGGCCAGCTCGGGGACACCGTCCTCGTGCAGCGTGCAGATCACCGGGTTGTGCGCGGGCAGGCGCGGGCGGGTCACCCCCTCCGACACCATGCGCGCGTCGCAAAGGATGGGCGCACCGCCTTCCAGCGCGGCGCGCGCCGCGCGCACGAACCCCGGGCTGAACCGGACATGTTCCTCCAGCCCCACCAGCCCGGCGGCGTGGATCATGCGCACGACGACGCGTTCTTCGTCGGGGTCGAAGCGGTCGAGGTCCGCCTCGGCCCGGATGGTGGCGAAGGATTGCGTGTAAATGGCCGCGCCGTCTGTTTCGTATTCGTGTGGCATGGGTCTCACAGTTCGGTTCGAGCGAGCACGTCCGCAGGCCGCAGCCCAGAGCGCAGGGGGGCATCCCACGCCCGCCCGTCCTTTACAAGGTCAAAAAGCCCGTCGCGCCCGGTGAGCGTGACGGCGGCAGCCCCGGCGCGTGCACACCCCTTCGCACAGCCGGACACGTGCAGCCCGCCGCCGGTGCGCAGCGCCAGCGCGCGGGCCAGCGCGCGTGTCTCCACCGTCGCCTGCGGGCAGAACGGTGCACCGGGGCAGGCATCCGTTGTCAGGAGCGGATCGCCCGGCGCGGTGATGAAAGGCCCCTCCGGCAGGCTTCCGGCCCCCTCCAGCAGGAAGAGCCGCCAAGGGGTCACGCGCAACGCCCGGGCGCCGCTGCCCTCCAGCGCCGCGCGGAGCGCGCCGGCCTCGATCTGGCCGAACGGCGCGCCGAGCAGCGCGCCCTGTCCATGCCACCCCGGCGCAGGTTCGGGTGCGGGCGGCTGCACGGC
>NZ_JBISDG010000057.1:0-15585 GCF_044472985.1 Roseovarius salis
GCGTGGCTTCCGGCGCGACCTCGGGCTGCGCCGACGGTTCGGGATGCGGCGCGGGCTGCGCCTCCGGCGCGGGGGCGTCGGCGCCGCTGGCGGTCTCGGGGGGGGCCTGCTGATCCGCCCCTTCTTCCACGATCGCGTCGAGCCCCTCTTCCAGCTTCGACGACGATTTGAAGAGCCGTTCCTTGAGTTTCGAGAAAAACGCCATGCGCCCTCCGGATCTGACCGACACCACCTAATCGGATTGCCCGGAAGATGGAAGGCCCGCCCGGTGCGCGGGCTCAGACCTCGTCGGGGAAATGCTTCATGGTCAGCCTTATGGGATTGGGCGCCGCCTGTCCCAGCCCGCAGATCGAGGCATCCATCATGGCCTCGCACAGCTCTTCGAGCAACGGCTGGTCCCACTGGTCGGCCTGCATCAGCTTCACCGCCTTTTCGCAGCCGACCCGGCACGGCGTGCACTGGCCACAGCTCTCATCCTCGAAGAACCGCAGCATGTTGAGCGCCGCGGCCCGGGCCGAATCGTGATCCGACAGCACGACCACGGCAGCCGAGCCGATGAACGTGCCGTGCTCCTGCAACATGTCGAAATCGAGCGGCACGTCATCGAGAGAGGCCGGCAACAACCCCGAGGAGGGACCGCCCGGCTGGTAGGCCTTGAACTCGTGCCCGTCGAGCATTCCGCCGGCGGCATCGATCACGTCGCGTATGGTCGACCCCGACGGCAGCAGATGCACGCCGGGCTGCTTCACCCGGCCGGAAACCGAGTATGAGCGCAGCCCCTTGCGCCCGTTCTTCTCGACGCCGGCCAGGATTTCCTTGCCCTCGCGCAGAACGCGCGTCACCCAGTAAAGCGTCTCGACGTTGTTGACGAGCGTCGGCCGGTTGTAAACGCCGATCTGGGCGACGAAGGGAGGACGGTGCCGCGGCAGGCCGCGCTTGCCCTCGATCGATTCGATCATTGCCGATTCCTCGCCGCAGATATAGGCGCCGGCGCCGCGGCGCAGCTCGATATGACCGGGGGCGACGATGCCGGCCTGCTCGAGCGCGGCGATCTCGCGACGCAGTATTTCCAGCACCGCCGGATACTCGTCACGCATGTAGATGAAGCAGGTCTCGGCCTCCACGGCCCAGCCTGCAATCAACATTCCCTCAAGGAAAACATGGGGTTCCCGTTCGAGATAGAAGCGATCCTTGAACGTGCCCGGCTCCCCCTCGTCACCGTTCACGGCAAGATAGCGCGGCCCCGGCTCGGCCCGCACGAAGCCCCATTTCTTGCCTGACGGGAAACCCGCACCCCCAAGACCGCGCACCCCGGCCTCCAGCA
Organism: Roseovarius salis; assembly: GCF_044472985.1. Taxonomy (NCBI): domain Bacteria; kingdom Pseudomonadati; phylum Pseudomonadota; class Alphaproteobacteria; order Rhodobacterales; family Roseobacteraceae; genus Roseovarius; species Roseovarius salis. The sequence goes on from NZ_JBISDG010000057.1 coordinate 1,325, forward strand.
GTTCCTGCTGCACGGTCTCGAAATCGCCGCCGTCTCGCAGCTCTTTCAGCGTGCCGTAGCCGCCACTTTCAATGTAGTCCGCAAGCTCTTGATATTCCGGTATATGTGCGTGGGTATCACCCGCCGCGATCGCCTCGCGCACCTTTTCGGGCGTGGCGTGGTCGATATGGTTGTGCCCGATTTCCAGAACCGGCGCGGTGTCGCAGCGGCCCATGCACGGCGCACGCAGCACGCGGACCTCGGCGGGATCGAAACCGTCCTCCAGCGCCGCCTTGAGCTGCTGAGCGCCCGCCAGCTCGCAGCTGAGCGAATCACAGACCCGGATCGTCAGCGCCGGCGGCGGCGTCTCGCCCTCTTTCACCACGTCGAAATGCGCGTAGAAGGTGGCCACCTCGTACACCTCGGCCTGTGAAATCCGCATTTCCTCGGCCAGTGCCCGCAGGTGCCCCGCTGACAGGTGACCGTATTCATCCTGTATGAGGTGCAAGAACTCGATCAGGTGATCGCGCCGGCGCGGACGATCGCCCAGGAGGGCGCGCACCTCCTCGCACGGCTGATCTTCCAGCTGGCGCCCCTTGGGCGTGCGCCGCCCCTTGCCCTTGCCGGATTTCCAGACCCCCTTGCCCTGATCGAGTGCCATGCATCTTCCCCTGTCGCCTGTCAGCGGCACCCTATCCGGTTGCCCGGCCGCAACGCGAGACCAAAAACGACAAATGCTTGAACGGAAACGTTGCCGGGCGGCCCGGCAACGGTATACATCATCCGTGCTGGAGGGGCGGAAGGAGGCTTGGGTGCTGCGCTTCGCCATTGCAACGGCCATCCCGTTCCTGCTGATCACGCTGGCCGCGCTGCAGGGTGGCGTCTGGGTTTGGCTTGCCCTTGGATATCTCATCCTGTTGGTGGCGATCATGGACCGCCTGATCGCCGCCGAGGCGCGCAACGCGGATCCGGACGCGGAATTTCCCGCCGCAACCGCCCTGCTGGTCGCCCTTGGTATCGCCCATTTCGCGCTTCTGGCTGTCGCGGTATGGTCGGTGGCCGGGCCAAGCGGGCTGGCGACGGCCGAGCGCATCGCCGTGACCGTCGCCGCCGGCATGTTTTTCGGCCAGATCTCGCATCCCGTCGCACATGAACTGATTCACAAGCCGTCCCGCCGCCTGCGCCTGCTGGGCAAATGGATCTATACCACCCTGCTCGTGGGACATCACGCCAGCGCCCATCTTCTTGTGCACCACGTGCATGTCGGCAGCGACGCCGATCCCAACAGCGCCCCGCGCGGAGAGAGCTTCTACCGCTTCGCTTGGCGCGCGACGCGCGAGGCGTTCCGTGCGGGGCTCGTCGCGGAAAACCGCCGCCGCTCCGGCCGGAGTCGGCCCGTCCTGACGCACCCATACGCCTTGTATCTGGGCGGCGGCGCGCTGACACTGCTGACAGCCCACGTCATCGCCGGATGGGCGGGGATCGCCGCGCTGTTGGCCATGGCCGTTTACGCGCAGGTCCAGATCCTGATGTCGGACTACGTGCAGCATTACGGCTTGCGCCGCCGGACTCTCGCGGATGGCCGGGCCGAGCCGGTGGGCCCACAGCATTCGTGGAACGCACCGCACGTTTTTTCCTCCGCGCTGATGCTGAACGCGCCACGCCACTCAGACCATCATGTCACCCCCTCGCGGCTCTACCCCGCGCTGCAGCTCGATCCGGGGGCAATGCCCTGCCTGCCGCGCCCGTTGCCGGTGATGGCCGCCGTCGCGCTGGTGCCGCCGCTTTGGTTCCGGATCATGGACCCGCGCTGTGAACGATGGGTGGCGGCGTCACGCGGCGGCGGGCCGCGGAACACGCCCCCTTTGGAGAATGCGTCTGGCCTGCCGCGCGTGCATCTGTCACACTCGAACCATGAAACTGCCCTGCATGATAGCCAGCCTGCTCATCGCCTCCCCGGCGCTGGCCGCCAGCGGCGGGATGAGCGCCGCGGAATTTGATGCCTATACACGCGGAAAGACGTTCTATTACGGCTCCTCCGGGGCGCCATACGGCGCAGAGGAATACCTGTCCAACCGCCGGGTGCGCTGGACGTTCCTTGACGGCGAATGCCAGGAGGGGATCTGGTACGAGGATGACGGGCTGATCTGCTTTGTCTACGACAACCAGCCGGACCCGCAATGCTGGAGCTTCCGGCGCGCGCCGGACGGGATGATCGCACGCTTCGAGAACGATCCTGCGCAGACCGAGCTCTACGAGGTGCATCAAACCGATGAGCCGCTGAGCTGCCCGGGGCCCGAAGTCGGCGTATGACTTAAGAAACCGAACATTCGGGATGCGAAATCCGGTTCGCTCCCCGGAAACTCTTTCCGTTTCAGAACAACGAGCCCTGACTGCCATCGCTGCCTGACGCCTTTTGCGGTTTCGCCGGCGGTTTGCCGGGCCGTCCCACCGGCAACCGGCCATCGGCGAACTCGATCTCCAGCGCGGCGGCGGATTGTGCCGCGGCCCGCGTGGTCACCACGTCCCCGTCGCCCCGGACGACGGCGTATCCACGCCGCAGCGTGGCCTCGTAGCCGACCGTCCGGCGCAAACGCTCCATTGCCTCGATCTGCTCGTGCCAACGTGTGACCTGCCGCGCGGCGGCATCCGACAGGCGCCGCGACAGCGCCCGCATGTCCTGTGCCTTGCGCTCCACGTCGCGTTGAAGCGCGCCGGCCGCCAAGCGGGACGCAGCATTGTCCAGCCGCCGCCGATCGCTTTCCCATGCACGGCGCAACAACCCGGGACGCAAGGCGCCGGTGCTTTCATAAAGCCGCACGCGCCGCAGCTGAACCGACCGCGTCAGGGCATTGGGCAGCCGTTCGGCCCAGGCATCCACGCGCTGGCGGGGCGAATCGAGGAGGGTCTCCGCGCGCGGCAGCGCCCGCGCCAGATCGCGCAGGCGCTGGTGACGGTCCGTCACACCCTTGCTGAGCGCATGGGTCAGCCGCGACTCCTGGTTGTCCAGCCACGCAAGAAGCTCCAGCCTGACCGGCACGGCCAGCTCCGCCGCCGCCGTCGGCGTGGGCGCCCGCACATCCGCGGCGAAGTCGATCAGCGTGGTGTCGGTTTCGTGCCCGACCGCCGATATCAGCGGAATTCGCGACGCCGCGGCCGCGCGGACAACCGATTCCTCGTTGAAGCCCCACAGGTCCTCGACCGATCCCCCGCCACGCGCCACGATCAGCAGATCCGGCCGGGGCAGCGCGCCACCGGGTGTGAACCGGTTGAACCCCTCGATCGCGCGGGTCACCTCGGGCGCGCAGGACTCGCCCTGTACCGCCACGGGCCAGATCAGCACCTTGCGCGGGAACCGATCGCGCAGGCGATGCAGGATATCGCGGATAACAGCCCCGGACGGAGAGGTGATTACCCCGATGATTTCAGGAAGAAAGGGGCGTTCCTTCTTGCGCTCCGGCGCGAACAGCCCCTCTGCCGCCAATGCCTTCTTGCGTTTTTCCAGCAGCGCCATGAGCGCACCCATGCCGGCCGGCTTGATATCGTCGATCACGATCTGGTAGCGCGACTGCCCGGCGAAGGTCGTCATCCGGCCGGTCGCGACGACCTCCATCCCCTCCTCGGGCTGGACCGAAAGCCGCGCCGCGACGCCCTTCCAGATCACCCCCGACAGCACTGCGCGGTCATCCTTGAGATCGAGATACACATGCCCTGACCGGGGGCGCGACACGCGCCCGACCTCGCCGCGCACCCGGACGAAGCCGAACTCCCCCTCGATCACCCGCTTGACCGCGCCCGACAGTTCGGAAACCGTGAATTCCGGTGCGTTCTCGCCGGGGGCCGGATCGTCGATCAGGTCGGACATGGAACCTCTCTGCGTGGCTTGTCTCTGCGTCGCGCCCACCTTAGAACGCGCGCGACACTAGGCCAAGCGGAGCGGCGGCAGATGAACATACTCATTCTCGGCGGCGGCGGGCGGGAACACGCGCTTGCATGGGCGGTGATGCAGAATCCCAAGTGTGACAAGCTGATCGTGGCACCGGGCAACGCCGGGATTGCCGAGATCGCGGAGTGCGCCAGCCTCGACATCGAGGACGGTGCGGCGGTGGTGAACTTCTGCGAGGGCAACGCGATCGAATTCGTCATCATAGGGCCCGAGGCCCCGCTGGCGGCAGGGGTCGCCGATCGCTTGCGCGAAGCCGGCCTGCTGGTGTTCGGCCCGTCCCGCGCGGCGGCGCGGCTGGAGGCGTCGAAAAGATTCACCAAGGAGATTTGCAGCGCCGCCGGCGCCCCCACGGCCGCATATGCGCATTTCACCGACGCCGCGGCGGCCAAGGCGCATGTCGCCGCGCATGGTATGCCGATCGTGGTCAAGGCAGACGGCCTTGCCGCGGGCAAGGGGGTCGTGGTCGCCGAAACGGCCGAAGAGGCAAACGCCGCCATCGACGAGATGTTCGCGGGCGCCTTCGGCGCGGCGGGCGCCGAGGTGGTGATCGAGGAGTTCATGACCGGGGAGGAGGCGTCCTTCTTCGTGCTGTGCGACGGCGAGCACGCCCTGCCCATCGGCACGGCGCAGGATCACAAGCGTATCGGCGAGGGAGATACCGGCCCGAATACCGGCGGCATGGGCGCCTATTCCCCGGCTCCCGTGATGACACCGGAGATCGCCGACCGCGCGCTCGACGAGATCGTGAAACCGACCCTCAGGGAAATGGCGGCGCGCGGCACGCCCTACCAAGGGGTTCTCTACGCCGGGCTGATGATCGACGAGGGGCGCCCGCGGCTGGTGGAATACAACGTGCGCTTCGGCGACCCCGAGGCGCAGGTGCTGATGATGCGCCTGGGCGCGCAGGCGCTGGACCTGATGCATGCAGCGGCCGGGGGACGGCTGGCGGGTGCGCGCGCCAACTGGAGCGACGATCATGCGATAACGGTGGTGATGGCCGCCGCGGGCTATCCCGGCGATTACGAGAAGGGAAGCATCATCAGGGGGCTCGACGACATTCCCGAAGACAGTTTCCACATGGTCTTCCACGCCGGCACGGCCGAGCGCGACGGCCGCATCACCGCAGCCGGCGGGCGGGTGCTGAACGTCACGGCGCGCGGCGCGACGCTGCAGCAGGCCGCCGACCGCGTCTATGCCATGATCGACAGGATCGACTGGCCCGAGGGGGTGTACCGTCGCGACATCGGGTGGCGGGCGCTGCAACCGGGCGGACCGGATCGCTGACGCGATCCGGCGGGGCGGGGGCGCTGCCCCCGCACCCCCGGAGTATTTCGGGCAAGATGAAGATCACGGGCAGGCGCGGGCGGCGTCGAGGCTGCTTGGGCCTTCGTATGCAGTGATCGTGCGGGTCATGATACGTCCCCCGCCCGCGAAGGTGGCCGCCACGACACGCGCCCAGTCGGCGCTGGCGACGATCATCTCGGGCCCCTGCCCGCAGTCGCGCAACCCGCCGGGGATGAAATCCCAGCCAATCCGATGATTCGTGACGCCGGGCAGATCTGCCACGGGGTACAGCGCCCCGTTCCGGTAGCGCCAGACGCGCAGGACCCGCGCCAGGTGCGGGCGGTCCACATAGGCCAGCTCCACGTGCCCGTCACCGTCGAGATCGGCCACCCCGACCGGCGCGAGCCAGCGGTTCGGCCGGCCTGTATGCGGGGTCGCCGCCACCAGCCCGGCGTCATCGTAGATCGCCAGCCTTGCCCCGCGCGCCAAGCTCGTTTCGACGACGATCACCTCGTCGTCGCCATCGCCATCAACATCCGCCAGGCGCGGCGCCGTGTCCTCGAACACGCGGGACCGCGGCAGGATGAGCCGGCGCGTGCCGCCATCCGAAAGCGTCAGCACGAGGGCGCCCCACTCCACCGCGTCGCCGAGGACACCGTGCGCGTAGCGCGTGGTGGGGGCATCGTATCGCGCCCCCACGATGCCCGAGGCGGCCGCGCCCGCCGAGAGGATCATCGCAAGGCAAGCGATGACCGGCGCGCGACGCATCCTCAGATCTGTTTTTCCGGCATCTGCACCACGAGACCGTCGAGCGCGTCTGTCACCTTGAGCTGGCAGGTCAGGCGCGAGCGTTCCGGATCGGGCTCGTAGGCGAAATCGAGCATGTCCTCTTCCATGTCGTCCTTCTCGGGCAGCTTGTCCACCCATGCGGGATCGACGTAGACGTGACAGGTGGAGCAGGCGCAGGCGCCGCCGCAATCGGCCTCGATTCCGGGGATGTTGTTGTCGCGCGCGCCCTCCATCACGGTCAAGCCGTTGGCCACCTCGACCACGTGCTCTTTCCCGTTGTGCTCGATATAGGTGATTTTCGCCATGAATGCGGTCTCCCCTCGCGTCTGAATTCCGGCAATGTCCTAGTCAAGCCATCTAGGGCATGCCAGCCCCATTTGCGATAGCGCCGGAAAAGAGTTGCGGCGAATCCCGTTTGTTCTACTCTTGTTCTCATGACGTGCTGCCACCCTGCCCCGCACGGCGACTGGCCGCGCCCACCCGCGGCGCTCGTGGCCGCACGGCTGGGCGAGCCGCCCGAGGGCGCGCGCGTGGCCGTGGCCGGGCTGGTGATCCTGCGCCAGCGACCGGGGACCGCCAAGGGGGTGATATTTCTCACGCTCGAGGACGAGACCGGCGTGGTGAACGTGGTGGTCTGGCGCAAGCTGTACGAACGGTTCCGGCGGGCGGTTATCGCCGGGCGGCTTTTGCGGGTCACGGGCCGGGTGCAGCGCGAGGCGGGCGTCGTGCATGTCATCGCCGAGCGGATCGAGGACATATCGCCCCTGCTGGACCGACTGGCAGAGCCCGACGCAGCGCTTTCCAGGCCGGGCGAAAACGGCTAAACTCCTCCTAAAACAAGCGCCCTCGAGGCATCGAGCATGAAAACCGGACCTGTCATCGCCGCGTTGCTGGCCGCCCTGTCGCTTGGCGGCTGCCAGACCTCCCTGCCCGACCTGGCCCCGCCCGAGCGGATGAGCACCCGCGACAAGGCCCCGCCATGGGCCGCGCCGGGCACCTGTTGGGGCAAGGACGAAACACCGGCGGTGATCGAGACGGTGACCGAACAGGTCATGCTGCAGCCCGCGCAGGTCCGCGATGACGGTACCGTGACCGAACCCGCGGCCTACAAGACCGAGACGCGCCAGAAGATCGTCAAGCCGCGCAAGGACACTTGGTTCGAAACCCCCTGCGAGGACCAGCTGACGCCGCAATTCAATGCCTCGCTGCAACGGGCCCTCAAGGCGCGTGGTCATTACCGCGGTCCCGTCACCGGGCGGATGGACCGCCGCACGCGCGCGGCCATACGCGCCTACCAGAAGCCGCAGGGCCTTGATTCAGCGATGATCTCGCTCGCCGCCGCGCGGCAGATGGGGCTGGTTACAGTTGAAAGCTCCGACGCGCCGGAGGGCGAAACGGTGCAGCTTCGGCCACGTGGGCGGCAAACATCCCTCCTGCGCCCCGAGCAAATGGCCGACGAACGGCAAATGCACCCCCGGCCGGAAGGGCAATCGGGCACGGCAGCGGAGAAGGCGGCCAGGCCCGATGCCGCCGCCGCGAGCGCGGGCCGGCGTAAATCCAGCCCGGACGCGGCGGCAGGCAGAACCGAAACGCCACGAAACGGGGATGCCAGGCCGGCACCGGCCACTGACCTCGCAGACGCGCCGGCCGCGCAGACCGGGGCATCGAGGCGCGCCGCCGAACTGGATGCGGCACTCGCGGCCGAGAAGGCCGCCGACCAGCCCGCCTCCAGGCCGCTGCCGATATCGTCCGAGACCTACTAGGACCGGCAGGCCGGTTTGACACCGCTCAAGGCACTTGCCGGATGGCGGCCCTATGTTCTGTCACGACGCGACAGCAAGGAAGGGCCACGCCATGCCAGAGACCGCAACGCTGGAACGCATTTTCAGTCGCGCCGTGCGCGCCCCGTCAAGTCACAACACCCAGCCGTGGCTGTTCCGCTTCGGCAAGGACTGGATAGAGCTCTGGGCGGATCGCACGCGCGCCCTGCCGGTCAACGACCCCGACGACCGGGAACTCACGATCAGTTGCGGCTGCGCGCTGATGTCGCTGCGGGTGGCCGCCGCGGCGGAAAACCTCGGCAGCGAAGCCGCCCTCCTGCCGGACCCGGACGAGGAGGATCTCCTGGCGCGGCTGGACCTTGGCAGCGCGGCGGACCCCGCGCTTGCCCGTCTCGCCTCGTTCATCGACATGCGGCAGACACTGCGCAGCAGCTTCGATGACCGCGCGATCGACGCGCAGGACCTTGCCGCGTTGATCGACGCAGCCACCGCCGAGGGTGCTTGGTTCGTGCCGCTCACCTCTGGCGAGGCCCGGTCCGATGCCGCGGCGCTCGTTGCGCGGGGCGACGCGGCCCTGTGGGACAATCCAAGCTGGCGGCGCGAGTTGGCCCAGTGGATGCATCCGCGTCGCCGGGGCGACGGGATCAGCCTGCCATGGCTTGCGCTGCCCGCCGCGCGCCTGGTCGTGCGCAGCTTCGACATGGGCGGCGGCGTGGCCGCGCACGACTCGCAGCTTGCCGAGGGGTCACCCCTGCTGGCTGTTCTTGGCACCCGCGGCGATACCGTGCACGACCGGATCGCGGCGGGACAGGCCCTGCAGCGACTGTTGCTGAGCGGCGTCGGGATGGGGCTGCAGGCATCTTATCTCAACCAGCCGGTGCAAGTGGACGGGCTGCGGCCAGAGTTGGCATCGCTGACGGGGCAGGACGGAGCCCCCCAGATACTGCTTCGCATGGGATACAGCGCGGACCGTTTGAAGCCCTCTCCGCGCCGTCCGGTCGAGGATGTCCTGGCCGGGGCCGATGGCGACGAGCCGGCCTGACCCGCCTCTCGGCCTAGCGCGGACGCAACAGCATGTCGGCCTCCACCCGGCCGGGGCGGTCCGCGCGCTGCAACGCCAGGCGTTCCACGCGATAGCCTGTCTCCGACTCCAGCGCGTCAAGCCAGCGCATCAGATCGGTAAAGATCGCATCGTCCAGCTTCAGCTCGATCCCCTCGCCCTCGGCACTGGCCAGCTGGTCGAGAGAGTCGTCAAGACCGGCCGCGCGCAGGCGCTCCTCGATCCCGCCCAGGCCCGGAACGGGGCGCGTGCCGTTGCTTTCGCCGGGGCTGTTCTCGGGTAACGGGGGCAGGCTCTCCAGTTCCGCGCGACGCTCCAGCAGCCAGCGTTCCAGCGCGACGGCATCCTCGAGCTCGGCCTGGACCCGTTCGTACTGCGCGTTCAGCGGCAACACCACGCCATAGACATAGCCGAATGGCAGCGCCACGAGGACAAGCAACGCCATAAGCCAGCGCTCCCGACGGCTGCGCGCGACCAGCATATCGCTCAAGGCGCTTATCATGGCCGGTCTCCTTCCGCGCCGCCGGGGCCGGGCTCGTCAGGTTGCTCCGGCAGGATCGTGAGCGTGGATACGACTGCCCCTGTTTCCGCGCTGGCCGAGCGGCCACGGTCAACCGCCAGCCCGGCCGCGCGCAATCGTCCGACGAGTGTTTCCAGCGCCCCGAAGTCGGGCAGTTGCAACTCCAGCCGGATGCGTCCGTCGGGCTGCATCACCAGCTGCTCCAGACGCGCCCCACCCGGCTCGGCCAAAACGGCGCTCACCTGCTTGGCCCGGCGCAGCGGCCGGTCCGGCTCGGTCTCGGGCGCGGCCAGCGCGGCACGGCGTTCCTCGATCAGGCGGGACACCTGCATGCGCACATCCGGCAGCGGCCCGGTCGGCAGGAACGCGTCGCGCACCAGCGCGATGTTGCGCTCCTGCACGCTTCGGACCTGTTCGCGCAGCTCGCGGATCTCGATCACCCCCGCGCCTGCCCAGATGCCCGCCGCAAGCAACAGGAGCACGACCGGCAGAACCGCCCCGCGCAGCCGCGCCTCCAAATCGCGGCGCGGGTCTTGCAACGGCCGGGCCAGATCGAGCGCCAGCTCGCCGTGGGCGAACGCCTGCGGGCGCGTGACGTCGCGCGGCAATGCCTCGGGGCTTTCGGCGCGGACGATGTCGGGCCGCGCCTGCAACGCCTCGTCCAGCGCCGCGTCGAGCTCCGGCAGCGCCGGCCCGAGCCGCAGCACGGCCTTGGGCGTCTCGCGGGCCTCGTCCTCCAACGCGCGGCCAAGCGCCAGGCCGGCAAGCCCGGGCTCGGTACTGAACCCATCCGCCGGACCGAGCCGAACCTGTACCGAGGGTGCCGCGCCCTGCCGTGTCTGCACGGTCCAGACATCGGGGCTGGCGGGCAGGGCAAGGTAATCAGGCAATATGGCCTGCACCGCCTTGCCGTGCGGCACCAGCCGTTGGCGCCAGGCGGCCAAGTCATCGCGGCGCAGCATCAGCATCGCCGACCAAAGCGCCCCCTCCCCCGCCAGAGGCGCGGGGCGCAATTCGACCTCCGACAGGTCAAGCCCGAGACGGTCGACCAGTTGCCGGCGCGCGACCGTCTCGCGCGCGGGTCCGCGCAGGCCGGGGGGCAGGTCGACCGTGACCAACGGGACATCGGCACCGGGAACGGTCGCGACGAACCGACCCTTGGGCGGCGGCTCCGCGCCTTCCACGGGCCATACCGGCAATTGCGCCCTGCCCTGCCGGCGGACGCGGCCAGCAAGCGCCGGCAAGGGGCCCGACAGCGGGCTGCGGGCCGTGCGCGCGGCTGATGTCATGGCTCGGTCTCCGGCAGGACGGAACGGATCATGCAGCAATCTTCGGCGCCTGCGGCCTGCAATACAACCCTTCGCGACAACAGAAGTTCATCGATCCGCGCCTCGATGCGAGCCTCGAACCAATCAGACCCGACATCAGCACCAAGCCCCTGCAGAAGCGCCACGGCCTCGGCCCCTGCCGTCTGCTCGACCCAGCCCATGGCGCTTTCGGTATCCTCGAACGGCCGAACCGAGGACAGCCGGGTCTCCAGCGCGCCGGGGCTCTGGCGGGGCAACAGGGCCGCCAGCACCTCCGCGCTGACGGTGTTCATGTTCAGGCCGGCGGACTGGTTCGGCAGGGCGCTGACCACGGGGCGCAACCGGCCGAGGGCCTCCTCGTCGATCCCCTGCACCAGCAACAGCTCCTCGACATCGAAGGGCGGCAGCGGCGGCGGGCGCGTTGCCCGGCCATACGCCGAAAAGCGCTGCCCCAGGCCCGGGATCAGCGCCTGCTCGAGACGGCGCAGCTGGAACTGGGTCAACCCCGCGTCCTGCACCAGTCGCCCGAAAGCCGCGCGGATCTCGGTGACGAGAGCCTGCTGGCCGTCATCCTCCTCCTGCGGCTCGATCTGCAACCATGCAAGGTTGAACCGCCCCTGCAGGTCCGCGATCTGCCAGCCGACCTGCCCGCGGTCAATCGGTTCGCCGCGGACGGGTTCGGCCCAGGCCTGCTCCAGGTGAACAGGCGGGCGGCCGGAGTCTTCGGTGGGAACGGGAAATTGCAAGAGCTGCTGGACCTGGAACGTGGCGGCGTCCAGATACATCTCGGCCTGATCCGCCGGAAACAGGTCGTCAAGCCTCTGCTGCGCCCGCTCGGCGCGCTGCATCAGGGCCACCGCCACGGCCGACAGCGCGGCCACCACGACCAGCGCGTTGACCAGCGCAACGCCCCGTGGCGGGGGGCCGGCCACGCGCCTCACCACGGCGTCACCACGACCCGCAGGGGCCCGGCACGGTCGGTCTGCAGCTCGACCTCGATCTGGCGTGGCAGGCTGTTGACGAGCAACGGGTCACCATCGGGCTGGGGTTCTGGCAGGATGCGCATCGCGCGCACCCCGGTCAGGTGCACGCGCTCAGGGCCGAGCTGTTCGGGGTCGCGCGGATTGAGCACCGGCCAGACCCGGCGCGACAGCGTCCCGGCCTCGGGATCGAGTTGCCACACAACCCGCCGGAACCCGGCGCCGGGCGATGCCTGCGCATCTTCCCCGTTCCCCCCTGGCTGGCCGCCGAGCGTAAGCCCGAGCCGGTCCGGCGCGGGGGCAAAGGCGTTCTCGATCTCGCCCAGGGGCGACTGGAACCCCAGGGGCACGAGATGTTTCAAATCGCGCCGCAGCAGGGTGAGCGTCCGCAGGATCTCGGCATCTCGAGCGTCGACGCGTTCCAGCACCTGACGCTGGTGCAACGCGCCGCTCAGGGCCTGCAGCGCCATCACCGACACGAGGGCGAAAAGGGCCATGGCCACCACCAGCTCCAGCAAGGTGAAGCCACGTGGCCCGGGGCGGGACGGGCGCGGCCTCATCGACGCACCTCCGGCGGGACGAAAACCACGAGCCGTGATCCGGGTGTGCCTTGCGCGCTCACCCTGATGGTGACCTCGACCAGCGCGCCCTGCGTCGCGGCCTCGTCAAGGGTGACGGTCCAGTTTCGCCGGCCCATCTCGACACTATCCGGCAATCCACGGCCCGCCGACAGCCCGTTCAGTCGCAACTCCTCGGCACGGTTGAGGGCGACCTGGTGGGCCAGTCCGCGGGCAAGCTGTTGGCCGATGCCGCGCTGCGCCTGGTCGAAACTGCGCAGGGCGGCCAGCGTGGCGATCGCGAGGATGACGACGGCCACCACGAGCTCCACGAGGGAAAAGCCGCGCGCCCTGGCGCGATCGGGGGGGGGCGCGCGTCTCACGGTATGCCGCACCGCAAGGCCGACGCGCCGTCAACCCGGCATGTCAGGCGGCTGCCCGCCGCGCCGAGCCGAAGCGAGAACGGCGTGACGCCACCGTCGGCGCGTATCCGGATGGGCGGGGCCGTCCCGGGCTGCGTGGCGGGGGCGGGGTACGCGCGCCCCGCCACGGTCCATTCCGCGGCCGCGCCGGTCTGGTGTACGGGCTGGAGATGGGTCCAGCCCTCGGTGCGCGCGTCGTAGCCCACCAGCACCCACCCGGACCTGAGCGGCTGCAGACCGGCGGGCTGACGGCGGAAGAGCGCGGTATCCCGGCCGCGTTCCAACAAAAGCCCGAGCGCGTCACCGTGCCGTTGCACGTCTCCCGCCTGTGTCCCCGGCATGAGCCGGCTACCGCCCCCGACCCCGAGCAGCACCCCCACCGACAGCACGGAGACGATCGTGACCACGACCACGAGTTCGATCAGCGTGAAACCCCGCGCCGCCGGCGCACATCCTGAAACGCTGGTCAGTCTTCTTGCCAATTGCCGATGTCTGCGTTCACCCCGGACCCGCCAGGCCGTCCGTCCGCGCCATGGCTGAACAGGTCAAAATCGCCGTGCACGCCCGGCTGAAGGTATTGATAGGCATTCCCCCACGGGTCCTCTGGAATGCGGGCGATGTATCCGCCCTCTGCCCAGTTTTCCGGAACCGGCTCACGGGTGGGCATTTCGGCCAGCGCCTGCAAGCCCTGCTCGGTGGTGGGATAGCGTTGATTGTCCAGACGGTAGAGCGACAGGGCGGATTCGATGGCCGCGATGTCGGATTTCGCCCGCGCCACGCGCGCCTGGTCGGGCCGGTCGATCACCCGCGGGACGATCACGACCGCGAGGATCGACAGGATCACGACGACCACCATCAGTTCGATGAGGGAAAAGCCGCGCGGCGGGATCGGACCGCGCGCGCTGCAGGGTCGGCGGACGTGTCCAAGAGGGGTTGATGATGCCATGGGAGGGTCTTATCGCACGGTAGTCCAGTTGGGTGGAACGATATACAAAGACCCGACGGGCGGCAAGCGCGCACTGGGCGCCGCGGCCGCGGGCGAAATGGCCGCGACGGAGGCGCGTCAATGGAACAGCATCTCTTGTCAGGCCCGGGCCCGGTCATGGACGTTCTGATCGTGCTCCTTGGCGCGCCGTGCGGCTCCTTCGCGGCGCTGCTGGCAGACCGGCTGCCACGCGGCCGCCCGGTCGTGCTGTCCCGGTCGCGCTGCCGTGCGTGCGGCCGCGCTTTGCGCTGGTGGGAGCTCGCCCCGATCCTGTCCTTCCTGCTGCTGCGCGGGCGGTGCGGGCGCTGCGGCGCGGCCATCCCGGGCTGGCTGCTGCAGGCCGAGATTGCCGGCCTGGCGCTCGGCGGCCTGGCGGTCTGGGCCGGACTCGGGTTGGCGGGCGCGGCGGCATTGTGGTGCCTTTTGGCGTTGATCCTCTCGGATATGCGCCATTTCCGCCTGCCGGATCATCTGACCGCGGCGCTGCTGGTTCTGGCGTTTGCCGTCGCAGCCTTTCCCGATGCGACCATGCGCCCCGACCTTGCCGCGGCCGGCCGGGCGCTGACGGGCGCGGCGGTCGCCGCCGGGCTCTTTCTCGCCCTGTCGCTGGGATACCGGGCGCTGCGCGGGCGCCACGGCATGGGCGCCGGC
>NZ_JBISDG010000058.1:0-14898 GCF_044472985.1 Roseovarius salis
GGCGGCGTCCGCCCGGGCGTCCGCCACGCGCGCCGGCGGCCTCCTCGCCCGGTTTGGGCGGGGCCTTGTTGAACTTGATCCACTCGCCGCCATGCGGGTCGTTGTTGGTCAGGAAATTGGCGGCGCGGATCGCCTCCATCTCCTTGCCCGGCCGCGGCTTCGTCGAACCGAGATTGAAAAGCCGGCAAAAGGTCTCGTCATCCATGTCCTCGGGCAGCGCGATGCCCGCGGCGGCGGCCTCGGCTTTCTTGGCCTCGATCTCGGACTGCTTCACCGGCAGGGCAATCGGGTTCATGATCGCGCTGGTCATTCCCGCCCCCATGGCCATCGGCAGGAAGGCGTTGTTGATGCCGTGCCGGTTGGGCAGGCCGAAGCTGATGTTGGAGGCGCCGCAGGTGGTGTTCACACCCAGCTCCTCGCGCAGGCGGCGCACAAGGGTAAAGACCTGCTGGCCGGCCGACCCCATGGCGCCGATCGGCATCACCAGCGGGTCCACGACGATGTCATGGGCGGGAATGCCGAAATCGGCGGCGCGCTCGACGATCTTCCTGGCCACGGCGAACCTGACCTCGGGATCCTCGGAAATGCCCGTGTCGTCGTTGGAGATGGCCACCACCGGCACGTTGTATTTCTTCACCAGCGGCAGGATCGCCTCCAGCCGTTCTTCCTCGCCGGTGACGGAATTGAGCAACGGGCGGCCATGGGCCATTTCCAGCCCGGCCTCCAGCGCCGCCGGCACGGAACTGTCGATGCACAGCGGCACGTCGACCAGCCCCTGCACCAGCTCGACGATCCGCGTCATCAGCGGCGGCTCGGTCTGGTTGGGGTCGGGGTTGGAATTGTAGACGACCCCCGCATTGATATCGAGCACGTTCGCCCCGGCCTGTACCTGGGCGACGGCGTCCGCCTCCACCGTCGAGAAATCGCCGGCCTCGAGCTCGGCGGCAAGTTTCTTGCGGCCGGTCGGATTGATCCGTTCCCCGATCACGCAGAAGGGTTCGTCGAACCCCAGAACGGCGGTTTTGGTTTTGCTCTCGACGATGGTGCGGGTCATGTTGGGTCCTTCACGAGGCGTTGACGGGTTTGGTGGCGTCGCCACCGTGTTCGATGGCCCAGTTTGCGTTGGCCTTGATCCCGCCGAGCGGAAAGAAATGCACGTTGGTGATGCTGCAGTCGGGGTTGGCGGCCTTGTGGTCGGCCAGCGCCGTCAGCACCTCGGTGGGCTCGTAGGGCATCAGCAGTTTCGAGACGTCCATCGCGCGGCGTTGCAGCACTTTCAAGGACGGGCCCACGCCGCAGGCGATCGCGAACTTGATCAGTGTCTGCAGCTTGGCCGGCCCGGCGATCCCGATATGGATGGGCAGGGTGATCCCCTCGGACCGGAGCCGGTCGGCCCATGCGATCATCGGATCGGCATCGAAGGCGAACTGCGTGACGATGGCCATCTCGGCGTCTGTGCGTTCGGAAAACGCCTGTTTCCATTGAAGCGCCTCGTCCACCGTTTTCGTCCCGCCCTGCGGGTCGATGTCGCGGTTGCCCTCGGGGTGGCCCGCGACGTGCAGCCGCTTGAATCCGGCCTTGTCGAATTCGCCGGTTTCCATCAGCTGCATCGAGCTGTCGAACTTGCCGTGCGGCTTGTCCACCCCGCCCGCCAGCAGCAGCGCCTGGTCGACCCCCGCCTCGCCCTGATAGCGGCCGATCCAGTCGGCCAGCATGTCCCGGTCCTTGATGATCCGGGCGGGGAAATGCGGCATCACGCGGAAGCCCTCGGCCGAGATACGGCGGGCCGTGTCCACCATGTCCTCGATCGGCGTGCCCTCGATGTGGGCGATGTAGACGCGCGTCTCTGCCGGGAGCAGGTCGCGGAAATCCTCGACCTTCTCGGCGGTGCGCGGCATGACCTCGATCGAGTAGTCCCGCAGGAGTGCCTCGAGCTCGGGCGTGGCGCCGGTGGCCGGGGTGGCGGCCGTTTCACGCTTCTTGAAATTCAACAGACCCATCACGGCCTCCCATAGCGCATTTACAGGGCTCATGCCCAGCCATCGTTCGCGATCAGGGCCTTGATACGGTCCTGATCGTACTCGGCGTCCAGCCGGGCCGCTTCGGCCTCGGCCACGTTGGAGGGGTCGCCCTCCACCTGGTAGGGGGCGGCCTTGCGCCACTCGGCCAGATAGGCGTCGGTGTCGTCGGCGCCGACCTTCATCGCCGCGCGGTCGATGGCCTGTTCGAAACGTTCCGGCAACGGCCTTTTAGCCCCCCGGCGTCCCTTGCCGACGATCACCTGCGCCGGGATGTCCCGCCAATAGACGATTGTCACGTCAACCATGGTTGATTCCCCTGAGTCATTGGGCCTTCTCTAAAGCAGAGCGTCTCGTCCGCGGCGTCGAATTTCGACAGAACGCGACCGGACAGCGACAGTGTGCCGATGACGGCCCTGCGCATGTGGCCGTTGGGTGGCGCCGCCGCAACCGGCCGGTCGCAGCCGCGCCCGCGCAAAAGCTTGCACGCCCGCCTGCGAACGCCTACCTTGATGACAACTCGAAATGGAGGGCGTAGCAAGATGGCGCCCAAGCGTCCCGTTGGTGCGGGCGCGATCCCGAAACAGGTCGATAGCCCCGCACTGGTCCGACCCGATTCGCCGCCGCTCTACGCGGCGCTGGATCTGGGGACAAACAGTTGCCGCATGCTGATTGCCCGCCCGCAGGGCAGCCAGTTTGTCGTGGTCGACAGCTTTTCCAAGTCCGTGCAGCTCGGCGCGGGGCTGGAAAGGTCCGGCCGGCTTTCGCGTGCGGCGATCCACCGGACCATTCAGGCGCTGCGCGTATGCCAGCAGAAAATGAAGCGCCACCGCGTGCGCAGGATGCGCCTCGTGGCGACCGAGGCCTGCCGGCGCGCGACAAACGGCCCCGAGTTCATGGATCGCGTCCGGCGCGAGACCGGCCTGACGCTGGAGGTCATCAAGCCCCAGCAGGAGGCGCAGCTTGCGGTGGTGTCCTGCGCGCCGCTTGTGAGTTCCAGAACGGAACAGCTGCTTGTGGTCGATATCGGGGGCGGGTCGACCGAGCTGGTCTGGATCGATCTGACCGACGTGCCCCCGCCCGAGCGCGCGCGGGCGATCATGCAGATGCATGGCGGGTTCGAGCCGCTGCACAAGGATCGGCCCTGTGCGCGGGTCGTCGACTGGATCAGCGTTCCCCTCGGCGTGGCAACGCTGCGCGACCAGTTCCGCGACGTCGAGGACGACAGCGCCCGCTTTGCCCTGATGAGCTGGTTCTTCGAGGAAAACCTCGCGGAATTCGCGCCTTACAAGGACGAGCCGCCGCGCGAGGGCTTCCAGATCGTCGGCACGTCGGGTACCGTGACCACCGTGGCCGCCAGCCATCTGGGGCTGAAGCGTTATGACCGCAACAAGGTCGATGGCCTGCGCATGACCAGCGACGAGATCGACAGGGTGATCCGCACCTACCTTGCCCTGGGGCCGGCCGGGCGGCGGCGCGACCCGCGCATCGGCATCGACCGTCAGGCCCTGATCATGTCCGGCGCGGCGATCCTGCAGGCGCTTCTGCGCTGCTGGCCGACCGACCGGCTGTCGGTGGCCGACCGCGGGCTGCGCGAGGGGATTCTCTATGCCCTGATGTCGGCCGATGGCGTGCTGGAGGACAGGAGGGATTGATGGCCAAGAAACCCGACGGCAAGAACACCTCCGGGCGCGGTCAGCGCGACCTGACCGTGAAGGTCAAGACGGCGCGCGGCCGCAAGCCCTCCTCGACGCGCTGGCTGCAGCGGCAACTGAACGACCCTTACGTGAAGCGCGCCCAGGCCGAGGGGTATCGCGGCCGCGCCGCTTACAAGATCATGGAACTGGACGACAAGTACCGCTTCCTCGTGCCCGGGGCGCGGGTGGTAGATCTGGGGTGCGCGCCCGGCGGCTGGTGCCAGGTGGCGGTGCCCCGCGTCAACGCCATGGGCGACAAGCCGGGAAAGGCACGGGGCTACATCCTGGGTATCGATCTGCAAGAGGTGGAGCCGATCGCCGGTGTCGAGCTGCACCAGCTGGATTTCATGGAGGACGGTGCCGACGAGACGGTCAAGGAATGGCTGGGTGGCCGCGCCGACGTCGTCATGTCGGACATGGCCGCGGCCAGTTCCGGCCACAAGCAGACCGATCACCTGCGCATCGTCGCGCTGTGCGAGGCGGCGGCCCATCTGGCCTTCGACGTGCTGGAGGAAGGGGGAACCTTTGTCTCAAAGGTGCTGGCTGGCGGCGCGGAGGGGGAGCTGCAGAAACTCCTCAAGCAGCGTTTCGTCAGGGTTGCGAACGTGAAGCCGCCTGCCTCGCGTGCCGACAGCTCGGAAAAATACGTGGTGGCGACGGGATTCCGCCGGGCCGGCCGCTAGCGTTCGAGCGATCGCCCCGCGCGCCTGACCAGCGTCTTGACCTCCGCCACGTCCTGTTCGGTGCTGCGGCGCCGACGGCGCTGCCGCATGGCGAGGTTGCCTTGCCGGATCAACTCGAAAAGGCGGGCGTGCCGCCGCGTGATATCGGGGACGCGCTGCATGGAACCTCCACTTCGGCCTTTTTTTGGTGCACCGCGTCGCACTCTAGCGCCTGAATGCGGCGGTTCTTTTGCGAAAACGGGAAATTCACCGGGCATGGCCGCCGATTGCGGACCCGCGCGGTCATGCTTTCCATGACGCAAGCGGCAGGCTATGCCAAACGGTGCGAGGGGCGGCGCGCGCCCCGTAACAACAAGGACCGCGGATTGTGAAGATCGGTTACGTAACCGCCCCCGGCAGGGGCGATGTCGATCGGCTGCTCGACACGGTCGCAAGGCGGCTGTCCGCCCGGGGCGTCCGGCTGTGCGGAACGGTGCAGATCAATTCCCAGACCGCGGGAGGCGGACCCCACGACATGGATATCCGGGTGCTGCCCGATGGGCCGGTGCTGCGCATATCGCAGTCGCTGGGTCCGGGGGCGCGGGGATGTCGCCTCGATCCGGAGGCTCTCGAGCGCGCGGTCGGGCTGGTTTCCGCACGGCTTTCCGAAGGTGCCGATATGCTCATCGTCAACAAGTTCGGCAAGCAGGAAGCCGAGGGCCGCGGGTTCCGCAACGTCATCGCCGAGGCGCTGGCACAAGACGTGCCGGTGCTGGTGGGGCTGAACGGCGCCAACCGCGCCGCTTTCCAGAGTTTCGCGGCCGGGCTCGCGACGGACCTGCCGCCACGGGCCGATGCGCTGGAAAGCTGGGCCCTGTCAGGCGGCGGTGCCACCCCGGCGACCGGCTGACAGCTGGCCCCGTCAGCCGCCACCGTCACCCGCGGGCCGGGGGCTCCGGCATCATTCGGCGGCCTTCGCCGTCGCGGCGGCAGCGAGGTGCAGCGGGTTGCCGCCAAGGTCGCGGAAAACCCGCTGGCGGCACGTCAGGACGATGATCTGCAGATCCCCCGCCTGGCGGTGCAGGGCATCGAACATGCGTTCGATACGGTCGTCATCGGTGAACACGAGAGCGTCGTCGAGTATGACCGGCGCAACCCGTCCGGTCGCGGCCAGCATTCGGGCAAAGGCCAGCCGCACGAGCAGCGCGACCTGCTCCTGCGTGCCGCCCGACAGGATGTCGACCGGCTCTCTCCGGCCCTCGCGGATCAGGGCGTCGGGTAGCAGCGATTCCTCGCCCCATGTCAGTTCGGCCTCCGGCCAGAGCAGGTGCAGGAGCGGCTGCAATTCCCTTGCGATGGGGGCAAAGTAGCGCTCGCGCGCCTCGTTGCGCGCGGTCTCCAGCGCCTCTTCCAGCCGGGACAGCACCTTCACCTCGTGCTCGATCCGTGCAAGGTCTGCGTTCGCCGCCTCCAGCTCCTGTTTGGTTTCGGCCAGCCTTTCCTCGACCGCGTCGCCCGAGGCGCGGCTGATGCGTTCGTCCAGACGGGCCAGATGGGGTTTCAGGCGGGCAATCTCGTCCCGCGCGCTTTGATCCACCGACATGGCCCGGTTCAGCGCCGCCCTGGTGGTATCAAGATCAGGCGCATCACGGGCTTTCTCGGCATGCGCTGTCTCGGCGGCGGCAAGCGCCTTGGCGGTCCGGCTGGCCTCGGCCAAGAGGTCATCCTCCGTCATGGCGCCGTATTTTTTCAGCACGTCCTCGGCCCGCTCAAGCCGGTCCCGCAGCGATTTGAGCGTTGTCTCGGCCCGGGTCGCCGCGTCACGGGCGTCCGACAGCCGCTCAGACGCTGCTTCTCGGGCGACACGTGCCGTTTCATGCGCCGCCCGCGCGTTCTCCAGCGCGGTCTCGGCATCCTGCGGGTCGGGCGCGTCGGCGTCGTCCTCCACCTGCGGGATCTTGGCCAGCGCCTCGCGCAGCGGGTCGATTCCATCGGGCGCAAGACTGTTCAGGACGGCCTTCGCCTCGCTTTCCTTGCGCCCGGCCTCGTTCCGGGCGGCGGCGGCGGCGCGGGCCGTGTCGAGATCGCCGGCGCCTGTTTCCGCGAGCGCCTTGTGCAGCTTGGCGGCGGCCGCCTCGACCGAGCTTTCGTCGTGGCCGGACTCTCCGGGACGGATCTCGATTTCGCCGACACCCTCGATGGCCAACCGCGTGGCGCGCGTGAGCGGTATGGCTTGCCCGTGGGGCAGGGCGGTGTCGCCTGACCGGATCGCGCCCTCGCGGCCTCCGGCATAGCGGGCAATGATCTGCGTGGCCGTCGCATCCCGCGCTGCAACGGCCGTCGCATGGGCCGCGGCGAGCGTTTCGATCCGGTTGATGGTCGTTGCGTCCGGGCCGGAGCGCGCCGCTGCCGCGGCCTCCTCCATCGCGCTGCGCGCCTTCTCGGCCTTGGCGATGCGCGTCTCCAGCTCTCGCCGCCGGTCGGCCCCGTCGCGGGCCGCCTTGGCGCGCATGGCGAGGTTATGGGCGCCTTCGGCGTCCTTCAGCCTCTTCAGCGCGGTTTCGAGTTCGCGTTCGGCCGCATCGCGCGCAGCGCGTTGCTGGTCCAGCACGGCCTTGGTGTTGCGGGCCTCTGCTTCGGCCGCTTCGGTTTCCTTCGCGGCCGCGGTCCGTTCGGCCTTGGCCTCGCGGAACGCCTCCAGCCGATGGCGGGCCGTGTCGGCCTCCAGCCGTGCCATGTCCATTTTTCGGGCCTCGGCGTCCAGCTCCTCGGCATGACGTTCTGCCGCGGCATGGGCCGCGCGGGCCGCCTCGAGCTTGTGACGCCGCTCGTCGGCTGCCTGCGGGGCGTCCAGTTCCTGCAGGTGGCGCCGCGCCCGCTTGCGCTCGGCCAGCGCGCCGTGCAAGTCCTCCGCCGTCGCCGCGAGGGCATCGCGCCGCGCGGTCAGGTCTTCGACACGCTCCAGCGCGGCCTTCCACGGGCCATTCGCGCATGGCCGTCCGGTTCTTGTCGCATAGCCGGCCAGTTCCTCGCGGCACCGCGCCAGCGCCATGTCCATGCGCCGCCCGCCGGTCATCGCCTCCACTTCTTCGCCGACCGACGACATCAGGTCGCGCCGTGCCTCCAGCGCCGCCTTCTGTTCCTTGTTCGAGCCGCCGGCGAGATCGGTCATGCCCTGCCGCACCCAGATCAGGCCGGACGGCCCGCCCGTGTCGCCGCCCAGCAGGTCGGCAACCCACGCTTCCGCCTTGTCGGCCTGCGCGATCAGGGCGCCGTTGCGGTGCACCGTCGCCGCGGGCTTTTGCAGCCATCGTTTCGTGACGACGAAGCGGACCCCGTCAACCTCCAGCTCGATGGTCACCTCGGGTGCGCCCCCCGCATGGGGGCGGAGCGCCGAGATCTCCTTGTCGCGCGATCCGTACGGCTTGAAGAACAGGGCCTGGATCGCGTCGAAGAGCGTCGACTTGCCTTGCTCGTTGGGTTCGCACAAAACGTTCAGCCCGTCGTCGATCTCGCCGATGCGAACCGGGTCGGTGAAGCGGCGGACATTGTTCAGCGTGATGGCGCGGATCTTCATTTCGAGGCCTCCCGGACGTAGGCGTAAAGACGGGCCAGCGCGTCGGCCGCAACATCGCGATCCTGCTGCGACAGCGTCTCCGACTCGGCGTCGTCCTTGAGCATGTTGGCCGCCAGCCGCAGGGCACCGGCCCGGTCGATCCCGTCGAGGTCGCGGGCATCGTATTGCGTTCCCAGCCCGTCGGTCAGCAGTTCGAGACAGGCGAAATCGGGGGCGAGACGGTCTGCCGCAAGTCGCAGTTCGGCCTGTTCGGGCAGGCCGGCCCAGCCTGTCACCCTGAGCCGCACCAGCAGGTCGCGACGGCCCGACGCCGGCACCGCGGCCTCAAGCGCCTCTGCCGCGTCCTGGCCGGGATGCAGCGGCAAGGCGATCTCGGTCCAAAGGAACTCGCCCGTCTCGATCTCGGTGACCCGCGGCTCCGCGCCGGGCCCGTCCAGTTCCACGCACAGGCAGACACCACGCCGGCCATGCTTGAACCTGTCCTGCTCGGGGCTGCCTGAATACTGCAGGCGGGAGGACACGCGCGTTCGCCCGTGCCAGTCGCCGAGCGCGAGGTAGTCGAGCCGCGCGGTGCGGTCCCGGTCGGGGGCGATGACATCGCCGGAGTCCGTGAAATCCTTTACGCCGCCATGCGCCAGCCCGATCCGCAGCGATCCCTCGTCGCTGGGCATGGTGACAAGCACCTCGGTGGGGTCGATACCCGAGGAGCGGAAGGCGACGGGGCAGGGCAGCAGGGTCGCCCCCGGCGCGAGATCAAGCGGCCCGGTCCCGGTGACGGAGATCACGTTGGCGGGCGCGTCGCGGCCGATGCTTTCCCAAAGCGGCTCGGCGTCGCGCAGGTTGTCGTGATTGCCCGGCAACAGCCACCACGTGATATCGGACGCCTCGCCCATCGCGGCGAGTGCCTGCCGGATGACCGTGGGAGACGGCGTCGCGGTATCGAAGGTGTCGCCGGCAAGCAGGACATGCGCCGCGCCGTGTGCCCGCGCTGCCTGTGCCAGACGGTTGATCGCGCCGTGCCGTGCCTCCATCAGGCGGCCGCGAATGTTGCCGTCGGGCGGTTGGGGGATATTCACGAATTTCCGGCCGATATGCAGGTCGGACGAATGAATGAAACGAAATGTCATGGCAACTCCTGCAAGGTGATTCCCCGGTCTTGGTGTGACCATTGCTCAGGCATCGCCGAAGGGGGCGTCAGATGTTGTCATGGCCATTGTTGCGGGTCCAGACGGGTGTCCGCCGTGAGTGGAAACCCCGGAGTGGTTTTTCCCAGACTAATCCGATGAAACGCGGGATGAAAAGGACAAGAGGCCGGAAAAACCTGCGCACCGGCAATGCGCGCCGCGCTCTCGCCGCAGGTTACGGAAGCGCTGGAAAATCGCCGCGGCGGTACCCGGCGACCATGTCGCGCAGGGCCTTTGGTGCCACGACCTCGACCTGGTCGCCCCACATGTAAAGGTGCCACGCCATTTCCAGATGGCCTGAAGCCTCGAACCGCACCGTCAGGGAACCGTCTTGCGCCTGCGACATCTGCTGCCGGGGATGGAAGATGAACTGCCGCGCGGTCGGCGCCGCCTCCGGGGTGAAACGCCATTCCACGGGGCCGTATTCGGTATCGGAATGGAACGATCCGAAGGCGCGCGCCGCGAAGGCGTCGAGATCGAAATCGGGGTCGCGGGCAAAGCTCTGTCCCGTGATCTCGGCGGCCTGTATGCGGTCCAGCCGGAAGCGGCGCATCCGGCCGTCACCCTTTGACGGCCGCGCGACAAGGTAGCGCCGGGTGCCCAGTAACAGGCCATGTGGCTTCAGGTGGCGGGGCTTGGGGGCCCGGTCCTGCGCACCGCGATAGAGGATCTTCAATTCCCACGGGGCGCGCAACGCCTCGGTCAGCGTTCCCAGCAGGTCCATGTCGGTGACCACCCTGGGGCCGGGGCGCGAGGCGAAGCCCTGGGATTCCAGCAGCGCCTCGGCGTCGGCCTCGGTACGGCGCGCTTGGCTTGCCGGCATCGCCGCCAACAGCCTGTCCCTCAGCGCTCGCAACCGCTGTGCGTCATCCGGCGCCCCGTCCCGCTCCGCGCGTTCCGCCGCCATGTCCAAGGCGGCCAGTTCGTTGTCGCGCAGCCCCTGGGCCTGCAGCCAGCGCGGATCGTGTCGGGGCAGGTGCCACCGCCGGCGGCGGTCGTCGCCCTCCGTGACGTCCACATTCGGGAAAACGCCCTCGAAGGCGCGCATCATCCGCTGCGCGGTACGGTGGTCGCATTCGAATTCGCGCGTGACGTCTTGCAGGGAAACGCCTTCGAAGCTGGCCATTGCCATGTTCGCGATACGCAACAGATCGGCGGCCTTGCCGTAGGACATTCATGCATCCCTTGCCGGACGGGGCGGATTGACGCGGCCCGAATGGTGACATTTCCTGACATGCTCAACTGCGGCGCAGCGTTTGTCAAATCATCGCGATGGCCGCCCGGCGCGTTCCGGCTCGTTGCGCAACGGGAACGCGCTCGACGGCACCGCCTTTCCTTCCGCACGGCCCGATGCTAGGAATGCCATCCCGCCAAATCACGCGCAGACATCCGGCGGGGGCCATGCCGCCGCGCGGGGCGGTCTGCAGAGCGGCGCAACGACATGTTGCACCACCCCGAAAACGGGGGCAAAACGCCTGGAATCGTTGAGGAGCATAGACGGGCCATGCAGGCAGGTCTGGAAAATCAAGGGCAGCCGACACTCTGGCAGGCCGCGCGCCTGTCCGTGGCCCCGATGATGGACTGGACCGACAGGCACTGTCGGTACCTGCATCGCCAATTGTCCCGCAACGCGCTGCTTTATACAGAGATGGTAACGGCGCCCGCGCTGGTGCGGGGCGGTGCGGTGCATCTTCTGGAGTTCTCCGAAGCCGAACATCCCGTTGCGCTGCAACTTGGCGGGTCCGACCCGGCCGAACTGGCCGCGGCGGCGCGGATGGGCGCGGCCGCGGGCTACGACGAGATCAACCTCAACGTCGGATGTCCCTCCGACCGGGTGCAATCGGGCACGTTTGGCGCGGTATTGATGCGCCAGCCCGAGCTTGTCGCCGAATGCTGCGCCGCGATGATCGAGGCGGTCGATATCGAGGTGACGGTGAAATGCCGGATCGGCGTGGACCGGCAGGACGCGGAAACGGCGCTGCCGGATTTCATCGACCACGTCGCCGGGGCCGGCGTGCGCCGCGTCATCATTCACGCCCGCAAGGCGTGGCTGCAGGGCTTGAGCCCCAAGGAAAACCGCGACGTGCCCCCCCTCGACTATGGCCTTGTGCAAAGGATGAAAACACGCTTCCCGTCGCTGCACCTGTCGGTCAACGGCGGGATCGAGACCCTTGATCCCGCTCTGGGGTTCCTCGCGGCCGGGCTTGATGGCGTCATGATCGGCCGCGCGGCCTATCACCGACCGGCCGACATCCTCGGGGCCGCCGACCGGCTGGTGTTTGCCGGCACGGACCGTGACCGGACGCCCGAAGAGGCGGTGCGCGCCATGCTGCCCTATATCGAGGAGCACGTGGCCCGGGGCGGCAAGCTGCATCAGGTGACGCGGCACATGCTGGGCCTCTTTGCCGGCCGGCCCGGCGCGCGGGTCTGGCGCAGGATGCTGTCCGAGGGGGCGACACGGCCCGGCGCGGGGGCGGAACTGGTCGAGACCGCGCTCGCCGAGGTCGCGGGCCAGCCTGCAGTGTAGCCCGGGGCCATCCCGGCGGGCAAGCGGGTTTCCCTTCGCCGCCGCGCGGTGTAAGGCGAAGCGGCGTGACGCAGGGAGGCCGCTGATGCCCGACACGATGCTGCTGTTTCAGATGCTGGCGCTTGTGATGGTGATCGGCGCGTTCGCCGGCGTGCTCGCCGGGCTGCTGGGCGTGGGGGGCGGTATCGTTCTTGTGCCAGCCTTTTTCTACGCTTTCCAGATACTTGGATATGATAGTCCACAACTGATGCAGATGTGCCTTGCCACGTCTCTGGCGACGATCATCGTCACGTCGGTCCGCTCCGTGCTGAGCCACGACAGGAAGGGCGCGGTCGACTGGGATATCCTCAAGCGCTGGGCGCCGGGTATCGCGGCGGGGGCGGTGTTCGGCGTGATGGTGGCCGCGTCCCTGCGCTCGACCGTGTTGCAGGGGGTGTTCGGCGTGCTGGGCGTGGTGATCGGCCTCTATCTCGGTCTGGGACGGGCCGAATGGCGGCTTGGAAATGCGATGCCCGCGGGGCTCGCCCGGGGGGCGATGGCGCCTGTGCTCGGGTTCCTGTCGGTGTTGATGGGGATCGGCGGGGGCAGCTTCGGTGTTCCGCTGATGAGCCTTTACGGCGTGGCGATCCACCGCGCGGTCGCCACGGCGGCGGGTTTCGGCGTGACCATCGCCGTCCCGTCCGTGGCGGGGTTCCTGTTCCTCGACATCGCGGCCGAGAAGCGCCCGCCGCTGACGGTGGGCGCGGTCAACCTCGTGGCATTCGTGATCGTCATCGCCATGACCCTGATCACCGCGCCGCTGGGCGTGAAGCTGGCGCACGCCATGGACCCGCGCCCGCTGCGCCGGGTCTTCGCGGTGTTCCTGACGCTGGTGGCGCTCAACATGCTGCGAAAGGCGGCCGGATGGTAGAGCGGCTGCTCGCGCAAGGCTGGGCGCGGTTCCCGGCGGAACCGGCCGTCAGCGACTGGGCCGCCGCGGCGCGGTCGGTGGCGAGGGAAAGGGTGCGCGATCCGGAGGAACGCGCGCGCTGGCTGCAATGCGAGGGGACATGGTTCGTCGGCGTGGAAACGCTGCCCAACGATGCGGCCGGCGATGCGGGGGCCGGGCCGCTTTCCGGCGCGGCGCACG
This sequence comes from Roseovarius salis, assembly GCF_044472985.1. Lineage (NCBI taxonomy): Bacteria > Pseudomonadati > Pseudomonadota > Alphaproteobacteria > Rhodobacterales > Roseobacteraceae > Roseovarius > Roseovarius salis. The sequence goes on from NZ_JBISDG010000058.1 coordinate 12,795, forward strand.
CCGCCGCCCGGGCGCTCTACGGTGCGTTGCCGCTGCACCGTGGGCAGGTTTCCGTGACCTATCCCGGCTATCCCCGCCCGCGAGAGGGCGAGGGCGCGGCGGCCTTCCGTTATCGGCGCGATCGCGACGCGGCGCATGTTGACGGACTTCTCCCGACCGGGCCCGCGCGCCGGCGCATGCTGAAGGAGCGTCACGCCTACATACTCGGGCTGCCCCTGACCGATTGCGGGCCCGGGGCAAGCCCGCTGGTGGTATGGCAGGGCAGCCATCACGTGATGCGCGCCGCGTTCCGGCGCGCGCTGGACCACCTGCCCGAGGCGGAGTGGTCCGACACGGATATCACCGACATCTACAAGGCCGCCCGGCGGGAGGTGTTCGAGAGTTGTCGGCGCGTCACAGTGCCCGCGCAACCCGGCGAGGCCTATCTCGTGCACCGGCTCGCGCTTCATGGTGTGGCCCCTTGGCAGGCCGGGGCGAGGGCACCGAGGGACGGGCGCATGATCGCGTATTTCCGCCCTGAGCTGCCGGCCGGCACGCGCGACTGGCTGGACCTGCCCTGAGCGCGTCAGCCCCGGGACATACGGGCAGCGCGGCCGCCCCGGCGCTTGCGCAGCATCGGCGCGCGGCCGGGCAGCGCCTCCATGATATCCCGGCGTTCGTCGGGTGTCATCTTCGACCAGCGGGCGATTTCGTCCGTGGTGCGGTAACAGCCCGTGCAAATGCGCGCTTCGGGGTGGACGACACAAACACGAACGCACGGGCTCTCGATTTCCTTGCGCGTCCAGACGGGGGAATTCTCGGTCACGTTTCTGCCCTCAGATGCCTCAGCCGGTCCAAAGCTCCCTGCAGGATATATGACGCGGCGACGGCGTCGATAACCTCTTTCCGACGTTTCCGTGTCAAATCGGCCTCGATCAGCGCCCTTTCGGCGGCCACCGTCGAAAGCCGCTCGTCCCAGAAGCCGATGGGCAGGTCGGTCAGGCGCTCGAGGTTGCGGGCAAAGGCGCGGGTCGATTGACAGCGCGGCCCCTCCGAGCCGTCCATGTTGCGCGGCAACCCCAGAACGAGGCCGGCCGCCTCGCGCTCTCGTGCGATTTCAAGCAGACGGGCGGCATCGGCCCCGAATTTGCGCCGCTTGATCGTCTCGACCGCGTTGGCAGAGGACAGAAGCCTGTCGGAGGCAGCCACGCCGATGGTCTTTTCCCCGAGGTCGAGCCCCAGCACGGCGCGCATGGGCGGCAAAGCCGCCGCGAAATCCTCGATCTCGGCAATGATCATTCGACGAGACCGGCGTCGCGCGCGGCGGCCCGAACGATGCCCAGATCCTGTTCTCGACCGGCGAAAACCTGTTGTGCCTCGTCCCAGATGGCCTGTGCGCGCTCGGTCTCTCCCAGCACGCCGTAGGCGCCGATGAGCCGCGCCCATTCCCGCGCGGTCCCGCCCTCGTTGGCCAATCGCTCTGCGAGGCGCGAGACCATGCCGCGGATCATCTCCGCGCGGTCCTCGGCAGACATCTCGCCGGCGGCCTCCATGTCGGCGGCATCCGGCCCCGGCGCGGTGTCCTGCTCGAGCGGCGGCAGTTCGTATTGCACCCCCGCGCGCCACGCGACTTCCTCGATGCGGGCGCGGATCGGCTCTACCCAGGGCGCGTTGGCGCCGCTTTCGTCGAGCAGCTTTTCCCATGTGCGGAACGCCATGTCCGGTCGGTCCACCTGGATCATGTAATGCCCCAGGAAGTAACGCGCCCAAGGGTTGCGGGGATCGCGCGCCAGCGCGTTGCGGATGGCGGCTTCGGCGTCGCTGGACACGTAGCCGCCGGCGGCGGATATCATGAGGTCGGCCAGCAGCGCGTAATCCTGTGCGGTGGCCTGCTCTCCCTTGACGTCGATCAGCTGGGCCTGCGCCTTGCGCGCGGCGGTCATGTTCCCGAGTGCCGCCTCGTTGCGCGCCAGCAGCATCAGGCCGCGCGGATCGTCGGGGCGCTTTTTCACCGTCTCCCGCAGCTTGTCCATGAGCGCAAGGTACTCGTCGGAGGCGTCCGGCGGCGTGGTGCCCGCGGGCATCTGCTCGGCGGCGCGCGCCTCCGCCGCGGCCTGGTCGAGCC
>NZ_JBISDG010000059.1:0-13584 GCF_044472985.1 Roseovarius salis
GGGCGGGCCGATGGGACCGTCGCGCGCCTCGATCTGCCGGCGCGCGCACACCTGCCGGGCGATCTCGCGCGTGCGCACATGCGCGCGCACGATCCCGGCCACGGAGTTTTCATCGGCGATGGCCACGGCCGGCAGGCCCAGCAGCGCGGCGCGCTCGACGTGTTCCTCGGGGTGGGAGGCCCCGGTGAGAAACGTGAAATTCGAGGTGATCGACAGCTCGGCAAACATGGCGAGTCGGCATTATATTCACCTTTTGTTCTTACGCGAGTCCTTCGCTGCCCGCATGGCGCACCCCGCTTCTTCTTGGTGTGAAATACCCCGGGGGAGTCCTGGAAAATTCGCGAATTTTCCAGGACGGGGGCAGCGCCCCCGGCGCGGTTCGCCACCGTCACAAGCGGTCGCGGAATTCCTCGAGCACCTGCTCGTAAACCGCGCGCTTGAAGGGCACGATCGCGGCCGGCAAATCCGCGGGCGGCAACCAGCGCCACTCGGAAAACTCCGGATGCTCGGTGCGGATATCGATGTCATCGTCCATGCCGCGAAAGCGCAGCAGGAACCATTTCTGCTTTTGTCCGCGGTACCTGCCCTTCCAGATCCTGGGCACCAGCTCGTGCGGCAGGTCATAGGTGACCCAGCCACGCGTCTCCGCCTCCACCTCCACCATGTCCGGCGACACGCCGGTTTCCTCCTGCAACTCGCGCAGGGCCGCGGTGCGCGGGTCCTCCCCCGCGTCCACGCCGCCCTGAGGCATCTGCCAGGCCGGGCCCTCGGTATCGATTCGCTGGCCCACGAACACCTCGCCCTGCCTGTTGGCCAGCATGACGCCGACGCAGGGACGGTAGGGCAGCGCCGCGATCTCGTCCGGCGTCATGCCGCCAGCCCCCTTCCCCTGAGCAACGCATCGACGCCCGGCAGGCCGCCGCGGAAGGCACGGTAGAGGTCATCGGCCTCGTCCGTGCCGCCGCGGGACAGGATGTTGTGCTCCAGAGCGCGGGCGGTCGGGCCGTCGAAAACATCCCCCGCCTCCTCGAAGGCGGCGAAGGCGTCCCAGTCCATCACCTCGGACCACATGTAGCTGTAATAGCCGCTGGAGTAGCCGTCTCCGGCAAAGACATGCGCGAAATGCGGCGTGGCGTGGCGCATCGGGATGGCGCGCGGCAGGCCGATGCGGTCCAGCACCTCGTCCTGTTTCGCCATCGGGTCCACGGGCGCGGGACCGTCATGAAACGCAAGGTCGACCAGCGCAGAGGCGAGATATTCAACCGTCTGGTGCCCCATGTCGGCATTGGCCGCCTCCAGCACCCGGGCGCGCATCTCGCGCGGCATGGGCGCCCCTGTGTCGCAGTGGGTGGCGAACTCGGTCAGCACCTCGGGCACCTCCAGCCAGTGCTCGAAGAGCTGGCTGGGCAGTTCCACGAAATCCCGCGCGACGTTGGTGCCGGACAGCGATTCGTAGGTCACGTCCGAGAGCATCTGGTGCAGGGCGTGACCGAATTCGTGAAACAGCGTGCGCGCATCGTCATAGCTCAACAGCGTCGGCGCGCCCTTGGCGAAATTGCAAACGTTGATGACAACCGGGCCCTGCGGCCGGGGGAACCTGGCCTGCCCCCGCATGGCACTGCACCACGCGCCGGACCGCTTGGAGCCGCGGGCGAACCAGTCGCCGATGAACACGGCGACATGCGCGCCGTCCCGGGTGACCTCCCACGCCCGGCAATCGGGGTGATAGAGCGGCACGTCGATCTCGCGGAACTGCAGCCCGAACAGGCGGTGCGCGCAGGAAAAGGCGGCCTCGATCATCCGGTCGAGCTGCAGGTACGGCTTGAGCGCGGCCTCCTCCAGCGTGTGCTCGGCCTGGCGCCGCTTCTCTGCGTAGTAGCGCCAGTCCCACGGCTCCAGCGGGCCGTTGAGGCCATCGGCCTGCATCATCTCGGTGAGCCGCGCGGCATCGGCCTCCGCCCGCGCCTTCGCCGGGGTCCATACCTGCATGAGCAGGTCGTGCACGGCCCCGGGCGTCTTGGCCATTTCCGTTTCCAGCTTGTAGGCTGCGAAGGAGTCGTATCCCAGAAGCCTTGCCCGCTCCTCGCGCAGGGCAAGGATCTCGGCGGCGATGGCGCGGTTGTCGGTATGGCCGCCGTTCGCACCACGCCCGACCCAGGCGCGAAAGGCACGTTCGCGCAGGTCGCGGCGGGGCGAGAATTGCAGGAACGGCACGATGAGCGACCGGGACAGCGTGATGACGGGCCCCGTGACGCCCTTTTCCCGCCCGGCTTCCCGTGCCGAGGCGACGAGGAAATCCGGCAGGCCCTCCAGGTCGGTCTCCGAAAGCTCCATGTACCAGCCGGCCTCGTCGGCCAGCAGGTTCTGGGTAAAGGCGGTGCCCAGTTCGGCAAGCCGCGACATGATCTGTTTCATGCGGTGTTCCGCGTCGCCGGTCAGGCCGGCGCCCGCACGCAGGAACCGGCGGCGCGTCAGGAAAAGCAGGCGGGCCTGCTCCGCCGTGAGGCCGAGCGATTCGCGCGTCGCCCAGACGGTTTCGATGCGACGGAAGAGCGCCTTGTTGGCATGGATTTCCGAGGCGAAGGCCGCCAGCCGCGGGCTGAATGCGCGCTGCAGGCGCTGCCGCTCGGGGTTGCTGTCCGCCCCGGCAAGGGTGAAGAAAACCGACAACACCCGGTCCAGCGATTTGCCCGCGCGTTCCAGCGCCTCGACCGTGTTGGCAAAGCCCGGCGCGGCGGGATCGTCGGCGATGGCCGCGATCTCGGCCCGGGCTTCGGCCAGCGCGGCCTCGAAGGCCGGTTCGAAATCCTTGTCCTCTATCCTGTCGAAGGGGGCGAGGCGGTAAGGCGTCGTCCAGTCGTCAAGCAGCGGGTTGGTCACGTCCAGAATCTCCTTTGGCGGACAGGCTAGGGGGCATCGCGGCGCGCGGCAATCACCCGTTGGCGCCCTGCGCCCCGCCGCCGCAGACCGGGCAGTTCGCGCGGGGCGACAGGCCGATCTTGCGCGTTTCGCCGTATAGCGCGTCATGAATCAGCATCTCGCCCCTCAGCGGCGTGCCGGCCCCCGTGAGCACCTTGATCGCCTCGGCAGCCATCATCGACCCCAGAATGCCCGGCAGCGGCCCCAGAACCCCCGCCTCGGCACAGCTGGGCGCCAGCCCCTCGGCGGGTTCCTCGGGAAAGATGCATTGGTAACAGGGTGTACCGGCGGCAGTGTCGAACACGCTGAGCTGCCCCTCCCACTGGGACAGCGCGCCGGAAATCAGGGGCTTTCCGGCGGCGTGGGCGGCGGCGTTGGACAGGTAGCGCGTTTCGAAATTGTCCGTCCCGTCAAGGATCAGGTCGTACTCTGCAAACAGCGCCGTGGCAGTCTCGGCGTCCAGCCGGCGATGATAGGGGCGGACCGTGACATGGGGGTTCTGCGCGTTCATCGCGTCGGCGGCCGAATGCGCCTTGGGTCGGCCGATATCCTCGTCGCGGTGGATGACTTGCCGCTGCAGGTTCGAGTTCTCGACCACGTCGCCGTCGATCACGCCGATCGTGCCGACCCCCCCGGCGGCAAGGTACATCAGCGCCGGAGAGCCGAGCCCACCGGCCCCGATCACCAGCACCTGCGCCTCTTTCAGCGCCTTCTGCCCGGGGCCACCGATCTCGCGCAGAACAATGTGGCGGGCATACCGCTCCAGCTCGGCCTCCTTGAACAGGCCCTCGCGCTGCTGCGGGCTCTGGGCGGCCTGCGCACGCCGGCGCAGCCCCCTGAGGCCCTGCCGATAGACCATCGCAACACCCCCGAAGCCGCCGATCATCAACCACGGCGCCGGGCTCTCGCCGGTGGCCATGCGCAGGGCGTGCCCATCCGGCATGACGAGATGCAACGCGACGACCGCGAGCCAGAGCACACCGATCATGTACCAGCGCAGCCGTCGTGGCGTGCCCATGAGCGCCCCCACGCCCCACAGCGCGGCGGCCATGACGACGACCAGCAGCATCAGCCCGCCCCCGTGGACCCGAAACCGCCCGCCCCGCGGGCCGTCTCGTCCAGTGACTCCGACACCGCGAACTGCGCACGGGTGACGGGGGCGACGACCATCTGGGCAATGCGCATGCCGTGTTCTATCCGCACGGGGTCCGCGCCGGCGTTCATCACGATCACGCCCAGCGGGCCGCGGTAGTCGCAGTCGATCGTGCCCGGGCTGTTGGGCAGGGTCAGGCCATGCCGCAACGCAAGGCCCGAGCGCGGGCGGATCTGCGCCTCGTACCCGTCCGGCAGTGCCAGCCGCAGGCCGGTCGGCACGAGCAACCGTTCGCCCGGCGCCAGTTCGGCGCCGTCCCGTTCCGGGAAATTGGCGCGCAGGTCGGCCCCCGCCGCCCCCGCGCTTTCATAGGCCGGCAGGCCGAGCGAACGGTCCGCACCGTCTTCCCAAACGATCGTGACGGTCACCATGATCTGCCCTTCACCCCTAACGTCAGCCTGCCGGTCACTCCAACGCCTCGGCCATGCGCCGCGCAAGACGCTCGGCCACCTCGCGCTTGGACATGCGCGGCCAGCTTTCGCGGCCCGTGTCGGTGATCAGCGTGATCGCGTTCTCCTCGCCGCCCATGATGCCGCTGGCAGGGCTGACATCGTTGGCGAGGATCCAGTCGCATCCCTTGCGCTCACGTTTGGCGGTGGCGTTGGCGACGACATTCTCGGTTTCCGCGGCAAAGCCCACGACAAGACGCGGTCGACCTGTCTCCATCCGGCTGACGGTGGCAAGGATATCCGGGTTCTCCTCGAACTCCAGCGCCGGCATGCCGCCCTGCGCCTTTTTGAGCTTTTGCACAGAGGCGCCCTTGACCCGCCAGTCGGCCACGGCGGCGGCAAAGACAGCGGCATCCGCGGGCAAGGCGGCCTGAACGGCCTCCAGCATCTCCTGCGCGGCGCCGACGCGCACCACCTCGACCCCGGCGGGGGGCGGGATATCCGCGGGGCCGGTGACGAAAACCACCTGCGCGCCCATCCCCGCGAGCGCCCGGGCCACGGCCGCGCCCTGCGCGCCCGACGACCGGTTGGCAATGTAACGCACCGGATCGATGGGTTCGTGGGTTGGGCCGGACGTTACCACGATCCGGCGCCCGGCGAGCGGACCGGCGCTCAGCGCCTCCTCGGTCGCGGCAAGGATGTCCATGGGCTCGGCCATGCGGCCGGGCCCGTACTCGCCGCAAGCCATGTCGCCGTCATCCGGCCCCACGAAACGGACCCCGTCACCCCTGAGCGTGGCGACGTTGCGCTGAGTGGCGCGGTGCCCCCACATCCGCACGTTCATCGCCGGCGCCGCCAGCACGGGCGTATCGGTTGCCAGCAGAAGGGTCGAGGCAAGGTCATCCGCCTGACCGTTGGCCATCTTGGCCAGCATGTCCGCGGTGGCCGGGGCGATCACGATCAGGTCGGCGCTGCGCGACAGTTCGATATGCCCCATCTCGGCTTCGTCGGTCAGGTCGAAAAGGTCGCGGTAGACCTTGTGGCCCGCCAGCGCGGAGATGGACAGCGGCGTGACGAACTCCGCGCCCGCCCGGGTCAGCACGGGGGTCACGGCCGCGCCGCGCTGGCGCAGGCGTCGGACGAGACCGAGCGCCTTGTAGGCGGCAATCCCACCGCCGACGATCAGAAGTATGCGTTTTCCTGAAAGCATGGCACCCCCGGGGTCTGACATCTCCGAGAGTAGGGCCAGCCCCGGGCCGTTACAAGGGCGCACGGGTGGTCAGCGGAACGCCTCGCAAGGGTCCTTGCGGTCGGGTGCCGGGGCCGAGACGACCTCGTCGAACGCGCCCGGCAGGGGCACGCCGTCCTCGGTCTGACCGACAACATGGACATCCAGCGCCGGCGCCACGCGCGCCAGTATCGCGGGCATACCCCAGTCCTTGCGCGCGTGGCCGTTGCCGGTGATGACCGCGACCGGCCCGCCGGTCTCTTCGTGCGCCGCGCGCGCCGACTGCGCCAGCATCGCGTCCCGCAGACGCTGAACGCGCACCATGCCCGGCAGCATGTCCTGCGGCAGGGCATCGCAGTGCGCCTCCATCTGCAGTGCCTCGCGCGCCGTCTGCTCACGCTCGGGCAGCGGCGTATCGAGACCATAGGCCGCCGCCGCTCCGTCCATGGGGCCGTCGAACCCCGCGTTCATCGCCGCGCGCGCCTCTTGGCGTGTCAGGCCGGCACCATAGATGCGCGCCCCCGGCGCGGCATCGAAGATCGGGTAATACATCGAGAAGTCCGGCCAGCCGGTTTCGTCCCACGCCAGCGCGTCGCGCAGCGCGTCCTCGGTCCGGCGATTCGCGGGCGTCACCTTGGCGGCCTGCTCTTGGGTGAGCATTTCGAACACGATCGCCGCCGGCGAAAGCTCCGCCACGCGCGCCGCCTGTTCCGCGTGATGACGGGGGTTGTCATGGATTTCCCCGATCACCAGTACATCCTGCGCTGCCGCCGCGACGGCGAACAGGCTGAAAAGAGCGCCAAGCAGTATCTTCATGCAAGGAGGTTTTGCACCTCGGCGCCATGGCGTTCAAGGTGCTTGCGCATTTTCTGGAACGCCGCCGCTTCCAGTTGCCGCACCCTTTCCTTGCTGAGCGCAAGCTCTTCCCCGAGGCTTTCCAGCGTGCGCGGGTCCTCTCTCAGCTTGCGTTCGCGGACGATGAACCGTTCGCGCGCATTGAGCGCGGACATGGCATCACCCAGCCAGCCACGCAGCCTGTCGGTATCGTGATCCTGCTCAACCAGTTCATCCCCGCGCAGGCCGTCATCCACGATCGTTTCGATCCACTCGCGGCCCTCGTCCTCGGTCGACTGGGTGGCGTTGAGCGAATAGTCGGTGCCCGACAGGCGGCCCTCCATCATCTCGACATCGCGCAGCGGCACGCCGACCTCGTGGGCGATCATCTCGCGCAGCTGGTGCGTGTCGAGTTCCTCGCCACGGGCCATCGCCTCGCGCTCGATGCGCGCCTGCACCCGGCGCATGTTGAAAAACAGCGATTTCTGGCTGCTGGTGGACCCGGTGCGCACCATCGACCAGTTGCGCATCACGTAATCCTGGATCGATGCCTTGATCCACCACACGGCGTAGGTCGAGAAGCGAACCCCCCTGTCCGGGTCGAACTTGTCGGCCGCCTTCATCAGGCCCAGCCCGGCCTCCTGGATAAGGTCGTTCATCGACGCGCCGTAACGCTTGTATTTCGCGGCCATCGATATGGCGAGCCGCATGTAGGCATTGATCAGCCTGTGCAGCGCGGCCTCGTCGCGATGGTCGCGCCAGGCATAGGCCAGCTGCAATTCCGTCTCGGCATCGAGAAGCTCGGCCTTCATCGCGGCCCGCGACATGTCGGTGGGTTGGTCTGCATCGAGCGGCATTTCGTTCCCCCGTGTCAGGCAGATCGTGAAGATCCGCTGTTTTGTGGACAATCACCGCGCATTACGTAGGTATTAACGCGGCGGATCATTTTGAAAGGCTCGAAAGACAGATGTTACCGGATCTGAGCGTGGTTCTCGGCGGGGCGGCCTCGGGAAAATCGACCTTTGCCGAGGGGCTTGTGGCCGCGTCAGGCCGCGACCGGGTCTATCTGGCCACCGCGCGCATCCACGACGAGGAGATGCGCACAAAGGTCGACCGGCACCGCAGCCTGCGCGGCGCGGGATGGCACACGGTCGAGGCACCGCTGGAGGTTGGGCCGGCGCTGGCGGCGGTTCCCCGACACAGCGCCGTCCTGCTGGATTGCGCGACGATGTGGCTGTCCAACCACCTGCTGGCCGAGCACGACCTTGCCGGGGCCGAGGCGGGTTTGTTCGAGGGGCTCGCCGCCTGCCCTGCCCCGGTGGTCGTGGTATCAAACGAAGTCGGGCTGTCGGTTGTCCCGGAGAACGCGCTGGCACGCCGGTTCCGCGAGGCTCAGGGACGGCTGAACCAGCGGCTGGCATCGCATGCCGATCTGGTGGTCAACGTGGTGGCCGGGCTGCCACAGGTCCTCAAAGGCACGCTGCCATGAGCCGCCTGTTCTGGGTCCGCCACGGGCCGACGCACGCGCGGTCCATGGTAGGTTGGTCCGACATTCCAGCCGATCTGAGCGACACGGCGCGGCTGAAACGGCTGTCAGAATACCTGCCGCGCGGGGCGCCCGTCATTTCTTCCGACCTGTCGCGTGCCGTGGCGACCGCCGACGCGATCGCGGGTCCCCGTCGGCGCCTGCCGCACGACCAGGACCTGCGCGAGATAAATTTCGGGGAATGGGAGCTTCTGCCCTTCGACACCGTGCCGGACCAGCCGCGCCTGCGCTCCTTCTGGGACCAACCCGGAGAGATACGCCCCCCCGGCGGCGAGAGCTGGCACGACATATGCGCGCGTACCGGGCGTGCCGTCGAACGCCTGCTTGGCGCACATTGGGGACCGGACATCATCGTGGTGTCCCATATGGGCACGATCCTGACCCAAGTGCAGCAAGCCCTGAGCATTCCCGCCTACGACGCGTTCGGCCACCGGATCGATAATCTTTCGGTGACAGAGCTGCACCTGCGCGACGGGGCGTGGACGGCGCGCGCGATCAACCACCTACCGTGAACCGCGGCACCGCCCGGGACGAGAGCCCGGTCGCGCGGAACTGTCCGCCGGTGTCGCCTGCTGCACCGCGGCGTGAAAAATGGTTTGAGTTTTTCACAGAATCGCCACATCGTGAAAATCGAAAAAGAATTTTCACGAGGGCGACACGGTGGACCAGACCGACCCCAACCGCATCCGCACGCTCGGCGCCGATCTGCGCGCGCTGCGCAAGGCGCGGGGGCGCACGCTCTCGGACGTGGCCGAAACGCTGGGGCGCTCCGTCGGCTGGCTGAGCCAGGTGGAGCGCGACCTGTCGGAGCCGTCTATTTCCGACCTGCGCCAGATCGCCAGGGCACTCGACGTGCCGATGTCGCTGCTTTTCGGCCATGCCAGCGCGCCGGCGGACGAGCAGGGTTTCGTGGTGCGCGCGGGCGCGCGGCGGCCCATGGGTTCGGGCGAGGAAGGGCTGATCGAGGAATTGCTCTCGCCCGATCTTACGGACGACTTCGAGGTGATCCATTCCACCTTCCGCCCGCATTCGCGGATGCAGGCCCCCGCGACACGCCCGACGCAGGAGGTGGGCTACGTCGTCTCCGGCAGGCTCAAGCTGAGCCTTGGCGGACGGGAATTCACGGTCGGCCCGGGCGACAGTTTCCGTTTTCGGGGCGAGACGTACTTCTGGGCCAATCCCTATGACGAACCGGCGGTGGCGATCTGGGTAATCGCACCGCCGGTCTATTGACGGAGGGCGCGATGTATCGGGGCGGGTGTTTGTGCGGCGTGGTGCGGTTCAGGGTCGAGGGCCGGCTTTGCGATCCGATCGCTTGTCATTGCACGCAGTGCCGGCGGCAATCCGGCCATTTTTTCGCGGCCGTCGCCGCCCCGCGGGAGGCGGTTTCGTTCGACGGCGACAGCGGTCTTGCGTGGTACCGCCACACCGACACCGCCTTGCGGGGGTTTTGCCGGGAATGCGGAGCGACCCTTTTCTGGAAGGGCGATGGCGCGCCCGACATCATGGTGGCGATGGGGGCGCTGGACGACACCGGCGACCTGCGGCTCGCGGCGCACTACTGGGTCGCGGACAAGGGCGGCTACTACGAGATCGCGGACGGGTTACCGCAACACGCGCGGGGCGACGGGTGAGGGCCGGGGCGCGGCACGGGACGACCGCCGCGCAATGCAGAGGATCAGGGAGGCAGAGACATGAGTGACATTCCAAGCACGGCGAGGGTGGTCATAATCGGCGGGGGCGCCGTGGGCGCGTCGGGGCTTTATCATCTTGCGCGCGCCGGCTGGTCGGACTCCGTCCTGCTGGAGCGCAACGAGCTTACCGCCGGCAGCACGTGGCACGCGGCGGGCAACGTGCCCACCTTCTCGACCTCTTGGTCGATCATGAACATGCAGCGCTATTCGACCGAGCTTTACGCCCGGCTGGGTGAAGAGGTGGGGTACCCGATGAACTACCACCAGACCGGTTCGATTCGCCTCGCGCATTCAAAGGAGCGGATGCAGGAGTTCGATCGCGCGCGCGGCATGGGCCGCTACCAGGGCATGGACCTCGAAATCCTGTCGCCGGACGACATCAAGGAACGCTACCCTTTCCTCGAGACGCATGATCTCGAAGGCGCGCTATACGATCCAAATGACGGTGACATCGACCCCGCGCAACTGACGCAGGCGCTCGCGACCGGGGCACGGCAGCTTGGGGCGCGGGTGGTGCGCCACTGCCCCGCCACGGGAATCAGCCGCGAGGGGGATGAATGGATCGTGCACACCGAGAAGGGCGACATTCGTTGCGAGTACGTGGTCAATGCCGCCGGTTACTACGCGCAAAGAGTGGGCGAGTGGTTCCGCCCCTTCGGCGGGCGGCGCGTGCCGATGATGGTGATGAGCCACCAGTACATGCTGACCGACGAGATCCCTGAACTGGAAGCGTGGAGCAAGCAGGCCGGCCACAAGCTGCCGCTGCTGCGGGACGTGGACAGCTCCTACTACTTGCGGCAGGAGAAGTACGGGCTGAACCTCGGGCCGTACGAACGCAACTGCAAGGCACACTGGGCCGATCCCTCCGACCCGATGCCGGAGGATTTCAGCTTCCAGCTCTATCCCGACGACCTTGACCGGCTGGAATGGTACGTCGAGGACGCCATCGCACGGGTTCCGATCCTTGGCACAGGAGGGGTGAACAAGGTGATCAACGGCCCTATTCCCTATGCGCCCGACGGGCTGCCGCTGCTTGGCCCCATGCCGGGCGTGCCGAAGGCGTTCGAAGCCTGCGTGTTCACCTTCGGCATCGCCCAGGGCGGCGGCGCCGGCAAGGTGCTGGCCGAAATGATCACAGAGGGCGCGACGGAATGGGACATGTGGGCGGTCGATCCGCGGCGCTATACTGACTACACCGACCGCGATTACTGCATCGCCAAGGGGATGGAGGTATATGGCCACGAATATGCCATGCATTTCCCCTGGCACGAATGGCCGGCGGGTCGCGACCGCAAGCTGTCGCCGGTAGACGACCGGATCAGGGCGCTCGGCGGGGTGATGGGCGCATATAACGGGTGGGAGCGGGCCAACTGGTTCGCCCAACCCGGCGATGACACCTCGGAAGAAGCGACGCAGACATGGAGCCGCTCCGGCCCGTGGGAGCCGCGCATTCGCGAGGAATGCGAGGCGGTGCGCGATGCTTGCGGCGTGCTCGACCTGCCGGGTTTCACGCGGCTGTGGATCTCGGGCGCCGGCGCGGACGAGTGGCTGCGCGGCTTCGTGACCGGCGCGCTGCCCAAGGTGGGGCGGATGAACCTCGTCTACGTGGCTGATGCGCGCGGCCGGATCGTGACCGAGTTTTCCTGCATCCGGCTGGAACAGGACAGTTTCGTGCTGATCACCGCGGCGTCGGCACAGTGGCATGACGGGGATCTGGTGCGGAAAGCGCTGCCGGACGGGCTGGAGTGCCGCGAAACCACGACGGAGCGTGACGCGCTGCTGGTGGCGGGTCCGAAGAGCCGCGAGGTGCTGGCCGGGATCACGGATGCTGACCTGACGCTGCCATGGCTGAGCCACCAGCACTGCATGGTGGCCGGTCAGAACGCGTTCATGATCCGGGTGAGCTTCACCGGAGAGCTGGGCTGGGAAATCCATGCCGAGAACGCCGCCATCCCGGCGATCTACGACGCGCTGATCGAGGCGGGGGCGAAACCCTTCGGCATGTACGCCTTGAACAGCCTGCGCATCGAGAAGGGCTATCGCGCGTGGAAGGGCGATCTCTCGACCGATTACTCGATGCTGGAGGCCGGGCTGGACCGGTTCGTCAAACTCGACAAGCCGCAGGATTTCCCGGGCAAGGCGGCGCTGCTGCGCGAGAAGCAGCAGGGGCGGAAGAAAGCCTTCGTGGCGCTCACGGTCGATGCAGGCGACGCGGACGCGCCCTACATGTCGACGGTCTGGCATGACGGGCACATCGTGGGCGAAACCACCAGCGGCGCCTGGGGCTACCGCGCCAACGCTTCCGTCGCGCTGGCGATGATCCGGGCCGACCTGGCCGAGCCGGGCACGACGCTGCAGGTCGAGATCTACGGCGAGCGATACCCGGCCGAGGTGCAGCCCCACGCGGCAGTCTGGGATCCCGAGAATGCAAGGCTGCGCGCCTGATGGCCCTGCCGGAAACCATGCGCGGCGTCTACCTCACCCGTCACGGCGGGCCCGAGGCACTGGAATGGCGCGAGGATATCCCGCTGCCCCGCCCCGGGCCGGGGCAGGTGCTGGTTCGGGTACTGGCAGCCGGCGTGAACAATACCGACATCAACACGCGGATCGGCTGGTATGCCGCGGAGATCACCGGCGCGACCGCGGAAACCGCGCAAGAGGTCGAGGCCGGGGGCTGGGGCGGCGCGCTGGATTTTCCGCGTATTCAGGGCGGCGACCTCTGCGGCGAGGTGGTCGCGACCGGGCCGGGGGCGGAGCGGTTCGCCATAGGGCGCCGCGTCACCTGCCCGATCAACCAGCCGCGTCCGACCGAGGAGAACCCGGTCGGCTTCGTGGCGCTCGGCTCGGAATATGACGGGGCGTTCGCCGAGTACTGCCTGCTGGAGGAACGCGACCTTTACGACGTAACCGACGCGCCGCTGTCGAATGTCGAAATCGCCGCCATCCCCTGCGCCTTCGGCACGGCGGCGGGGCTGTTGCACCGGGCGGGCGTGACCGCGCGGGACGAGGTGCTGATCACCGGCGCCTCGGGCAGCGTCGGGCTGGCGGCTGTACAACTGGCCCGCGGGATGGGCGCGCGCGTCACGGGGGTCTGCGCCGCCTCCAAGGCCGCGCTTGTGCAGGACGCGGGCGCGGCAGAAACGATCGACCGCGGCACCCCCCTGCCCGTGGACCGGTATCACGCGGTGATCGACGTCGTCGCCGGAGATGTCTGGCCCGCGCTGATCGAGGCGCTGAGGCCGGGAGGGCATTACGCCGTGGCCGGCGCCATCGCGGGGCCGGTGATCGAGGCGGATCTGCGCCGGATCTACCTGCGTGACGTCACCATTCATGGCTGCACCTACCAAGCGCCGGAGGTGTTCGCGCGGCTGGTGGAGATGGTCAACGCGGGAGATGTCAGGCCGCTGGTTTCCGCCACCTATCCGCTGCGCGACATCGGCCGTGCGCAGGCGGATTTCCAGTCCAAGGCCCTGACCGGGAAACTGGTCCTGCTGCCCGGGGACGAGGCCGACGCAACCGGTGCCGGGGAGGCAAAGACATGACCGCGATCACGCTGCTCGACGGGTCGATCGGACAGGAACTGGTGAAACGCGCAGGCGACAGGCCGACCCCACTCTGGTCGACAAGGGTCATGATCGACCATCCCGAACTGGTGCGCACCGTGCACGACGCCTATTTCGCCGCCGGGGCCACGGTGGCCACGACGAATACCTACCCGGTGCTGCGCGACAGGCTCGCCCGGGCGGGGCTGCAGGACGAGGCGGGCCGGCTGACCGAAATCGCCGCCCGCGAGGCCTGCGCGGCACGTGACGCCGCCGGCG
>NZ_JBISDG010000060.1:0-13082 GCF_044472985.1 Roseovarius salis
GGGGGGGGGTGCCGCGCGGCCGAATGCATCCCCCTGCAGCCACACAAGCACCGGCGCCGGGCGGAGGGCCGCGGCCGGGCGGAATACCGAAAGGCGCAGGGGCGTCTCGGCGCCCGCGCGGGCCGCGCGGGTATAGACGAGGTCGCGCGCGACCTCGGACCCCACATCGGCCATGAAACTTTCGAAGTCCACGCCCCGCGCCCCGCCGGCCCGGTCACATGGTGGAATTCACGGCACCGCCGTCCAGAAGGATGTTCTGGCCGACGATGAACCCCGCGTGCTGGCTGCACAGGAACGCACAGGCGGCGCCGAACTCCTCCTTGGTGCCGTATCTGCCGGCCGGGATGGTGGCACAACGCTGCGCCTTGGCCTCTTCCATGGTCAGCCCCTGCGCCTCGGCAACCCCCTTGTCGAGCGCCTCGGCGCGGTCCGTCGCATGAATACCAGGCTGCAAGTTGTTGATCGTGACGCCTTTCCCGGCCACCTGGCGCGATGTGCCGGCCACGTACCCCGTCAGGCCGGCACGGGCGGAATTGCTCAATCCGAGCACCGCGATGGGGGCCTTCACCGATTGCGAGGTGATGTTGACGACCCGTCCCCAGCCTCGCTCCATCATCCCGGGCAGCAGCGCCTTCATCAGCGCGATCGGGGCGAGCATGTTGGCGTCAAGCGCCTTGATGAAATCCTCCCGGTCCCAGTCTGTCCACATACCCGGCGGCGGCCCGCCCGCGTTGGTGACAAGGATGTCGGCCTCTCCCGCCGCGGCGAGCACCTTGGACTGCCCCGCCTCGGTCGTCACGTCGGCGGCGACCGTGCGCACCTCGACACCGAACTCTTGCCGGATCGTCTCGGCGGCCGACTCCAGCGCCTCTGCGCCGCGGGCGTTCATGACAAGGTTCACCCCGGCCTCTGCCAGCGCGCGGGCACAACCCAGCCCAAGTCCCTTGGACGACGCACATACCAGTGCAGTCTTTCCCGTGATTCCCAGATTCATGGCGACTCCTCTCCGTTCCGGTGTTTCGGGCAGATACCACCGCTTCGCCCCGCAATGCCAGCAAAAGACCGGGGAATTGACCACAACATGCCATAAACCTAAGCTAGCCAACCTGCTGCAGCCGGGCCGTGGTGCCGGCGCGGCAAACCCTTGTAACGCGGTGGAATTCCATGTCCGAAACCGGCCGTAAACCCGCGCAATCCATTCCCGTCCACAAGGCGTGCGATATCGTCGTGGTTGACGGGGCGAATCTGGGTGACGCCCTGTCCTTCGCCGCCGAACTCGACCTCGACGACACCTACGAACTCAAGGTCGGGGCCCGCATGTACCGGCTATCGGTCACCGCGGCCGAAAACGGCACATTCACGATCGCGCCCGACAGCGCGCTTGGCCGCCCGGGGGCAACACTGCATCTCGATTCCTGCCTGACGATGATGTCTTCCACCGGCCAGACCACCGAGATCCTGGTTCTGGTGGAGGTTGACGCGGGCCGGAACGTGGCGGCCGTCTATGCCCTGCCGCTGGCACAGCTGACAGCGCGGATGGGCTATGCGCTGGTGGGGATCGATCACGAGACCGCGCGGCAGAGATTCGCGCAGGTGGCCTGCGTGTCGTTTTCGCGGGGCACCCACATCACCATGGCGTCCGGCGCGCAGAAGCCTGTCGAGGAACTGTCGGTGGGCGATGTCGTCCTGACCCGCGATGACGGGCCCCAGCCCGTCCGCTGGATCGGCCAGTCGACCGTGCGCGCGGTCGGGGAGTTCGCCCCGATACGTATCCGCGCCGGAACCCTGCACAACGAGAACGACCTGATCGTGAGCCCAGATCACCGCCTCTTCATCTACCAGCGTTTCGACGCGCTCGGCGCCGGGCGGCACGAAGTGCTGGTTCGCGCCCGGCACCTTGTCAACGGCGACACGGTGGTGCGCCAGTCGGGCGGGTTCGTCGACTATTTCCAGCTCCTGTTCGACCACCATCACATCATTTTCGCAGAAGGCATCGCCGCGGAGACATTCCTTGTCGACACGCGCACCCGCGACGCCCTGCCCAAGGAGCTCAAGGACACGCTGGCCCAAGCCCTGCAGGGCCATGGCGATCGCCGTCACCTCGAATACGAGGTCAGCGAGGCCCTGCTCGACCATCCCGACCCTGCCAGCCTGCTCCGGCGCGCCTCGACCCGCTAGGCGGCCCACAATGCCGGGCGCGCGCGGCGATTCGCCGGGGTGGTGGTGCCCAAGGCCGGACTCGAACCGGCACGCCCGTGAAGGCGGGGGATTTTGAATCCCCTGCGTCTACCATTCCGCCACTTGGGCACGCCCGTTACCTCTAGCGGAGCGCGCCGCGCCAGTCCAGTGGCGGAAAGCCGGGCGCGCCGGGGCTTGACCGCCCCGCGCGCACATGCTCATAGGCCTGCCAACGGATCGGAATGGCGCGCATGATCAGACGGCTTTACGACTGGACCATCAGGATGGCCGATCACCCCCGCGCGCTGTGGGTGCTGGCCATGATCTCTTTCATAGAGAGTTCGGTCTTCCCGATCCCGCCCGACGTGCTGATGATCCCGATGATCCTGGCCCGGCCGAATCGCGCCTGGCTCATCGCCGGCGTTGCGCTGGTGTCCTCGGTTCTGGGGGGCTTGCTGGGATACGCCATCGGGGCCCTCGCCTATGAAGAGCTGGGCCGCCCGATCCTGGAGGCGCTCGGCAAGGGCGAGGCGATGGAAGCGTTCAATACCCGCTTCAACGATTTCGGGTTCTGGGCGGTGCTGACCGCCGGGGTGACGCCGTTTCCCTACAAGGTCATCACCATCATGTCCGGCTGGACGGGGATGCCGCTGCTGACCTTCATGGCAACCTCGGTGCTCGCCCGCGGGCTCCGGTTCTTCCTTGTCGCCGCCCTGTTGTGGAAATTCGGCACCCCGATCCGCGATTTCATCGAACGGCGCCTCGGGCTGATGGCGCTGATCTTCATTGTGCTGCTGTTCGGCGGCTTTTACCTTGTGCGGCATCTATGACGTTTCGACGGATCCATTTCATCCTGTTGGCCGCGGGGGGCTCTGCGACGCTGATGCTGGCGGCGCTGGCTTTCCAGCATCTCGGCGGCCTGCCACCCTGCAAGCTGTGCATCTGGCAGCGATATCCCCACGTGATCGCCATCGCCATCGGCGCGGCGGCGCTGGCCGTACCGGGGCGCGCCCTGCCCCTGATGGGCATGGTGGCGGCCCTTACCACCGGGGGGATCGGCATCTACCACAGCGGCGTCGAGCGCGGCTGGTGGGAGGGGCCCGGCACCTGCACCGCCGCCGATCCGGGCGGGCTGTCCACCGACCAGGCCTTTGAACAGATGATGTCCGCCCCGTTGGTGCGCTGCGACGAGATCCCTTGGGAACTCCTCGGGCTGTCCATGGCCAACTGGAACGTGATCGCGGCGCTGGCCCTGGCGGGGTTGTGGGCCATGGCCGCGCGGCGGGGATGAGCCGCTTGCCAGCCTTTCTTGACAGCAAGTATCCGGGAAATCGCGCTGGCATGTCTCGGCACGAAGGCGTTACAACCCCGCAACGGACGCGGCGGGGGTGACCCATGAGACGGATCAAGAACCAACAGGCACGCGAGCGCTGGATCGCGCAAACGCTGCGCGCTCTGCCCGCGGACGGCAGCCTTCTTGACGTCGGCGCCGGGGAATGCGCCCACAAGAAATACTGTGACCACCTCGACTACGTGGCGCAGGACATCGCCGAATACGACGGCGTGGGAGACGGTGCCGGCCTGCAAACCGGCGCTTGGGACACCAGCCGGCTGGATTTCATCTGCGATCTCTACGATATCCCCGAGGACCGCCGCTATGACACCGTCTTCTGCTCGGAGGTGCTGGAACACGTGGTCGACCCGGTGCGCGCACTCGAAAAGCTTACCCGCCTGACCCGCCCGGGCGGCCGGGTGATCGTGACCGCCCCCTTCAACTCGCTCACCCATTTCGCGCCCTACCACTACTGCACCGGCTTCTCGCAATACTTCTACAAGGTCCATTTCGAGAGGCTGGGCTTTGAAATCGTAGAGATGACGGCCAATGGCGGCTACTTCGACATGATGGACCAGGAACTTGGCCGCGTCGGCAAGGTGCGCAGACGGTTCGGCGTCTGGGTGCCCGAGCCGGTGACGTTCCTGCTGTCGCAGATCACGCGGCTGAACATGCGGTTGCTGGCCGCGATGGATGGCGGCAGGATGGCGCGGCGGTCGCGGGAATTGCAGTGCATGGGCTGGTTCGTGATCGCGCGCAGCAGGGAAGGCGCGGGCGATGATGCCTCCCCTTCCGGGCAAGCACATGACGGGGGCTAGGAACGATTGCTGAAACGCATTGCCGCAGCACTTCGGGGGCGCCGCTTCGGGCTGCGGTCCAGACCGCTCGGGGACGGTTCCTATACCATTGACGTGGAAGGGGAACCTGTCACGCTTTACCATTCGCCGTTCAACCTTGACTGGATAACAGAGCTCGGGCTGGACGTGCGCTGCATCCTGGAGCTGGGGTCATATGACGGCGGCGACGCTTACCGTTTCAGGCGGGCCTTTCCCGATGCCCGCGTGATCACGGTCGAGGCGGACCCCACACGCCACGACATCGTGAAACGGAACCTGTCCGGCCAAGAGATCGAGGTGGTGAACTGCGCGGCCTGCGCGACGGACGGCGACGTCGACTGGTACGTGGCAACCATCGACGGGGCGCCGCACGCGCAGGGGTCGATGTTCCGTCATTCCGAGAGCTACCAGAGGAAATTCCCGCAGGTACAGCAGGCCGCCACGCCGACCAAGGTGCCCGGACGGCGTTTTGACACGCTGGCGCGGGAACTTTCGGCAGAGTCGATCGACCTGCTTTACATGGATATCGAAGGGGCAGAACACAACGTCCTGCAATCGCTTGGAAACATACGCCCCAGACTGATCTACCTCGAATGGCGACGCGATTACTTCGAAGGAGCGGGCAGCTCGGCGGAGACGGAGCGGCTGCTGGCTGAAATGGGCTATCAGCTCATCCTGCTCAAGAAATCGGACCGCATGTACTACCTGCCGGATGCGGGCTGACGATCCCGCGGTGGCTGGTCAGCCCGGCCCCGCCCGCTGCACCATCCCGAACAGATCACGCGGATCGTCGGGGTCGGCCAACAGATCAAGCTCGAGATACAGATCGGTTCCGCCGATATGCTCGCGGATATAGCGCAGCGCCGAGAAATCCTCGATCGCGAAGCCGACGCTGTCGAACAGCGTGATCTGCCGCGCGCTCGTCCGGCCCGGCGCGGTGCCGTTCATCACCTGCCACAGCTCGGTGACCGGGTGATCGGGGGCCATCTGCTGTATCTCGCCCTCGATGCGGGTCTGCTCGGGGTATTCCACGAAGATGCTGGCCCGCTCCAGAACGCCCGGCGCCAGTTCGGTCTTGCCGGGGCAGTCGCCGCCGATGGCGTTGATGTGCACCCCCTCGCCCACCATGTTATCGGTCAGGATGGTGGCGTATTGCTTGTCGGCGGTGCAGGTCGTGATGATCTGCGCGCCCTCCATGGCCTCCTCTGCGCTGCCGCACTTGACCACGTTCAATCCGGTGCCGGCCAGGTTCCGCGCCGCCTTTTCGGTGGCGGACGGGTCGATGTCGTAGAGACGCACGGTCTGCAGGCCTGCCAATGCCTTCATGGCGAGGCTCTGGAATTCCGATTGCGCCCCACTGCCGATCATGGCCATCGTGTCCGCCGCCCGGGGCGCGAGATAGCGCGCGACAAGCCCCGAGGTTGCCGCCGTCCGCAGTGCGGTGAGCACGGTCATTTCGCTCAACAGCACCGGGTAGCCGTTATGGACATCGGCCAAAAGACCAAACGCCGTAACGGTTTGCAGCCCTTCCTTCGTGTTCTTGGGGTGGCCGTTGACGTATTTGAAGCCGTACACCTCGCCATCCGAGGTCGGCATGAGTTCGATCACGCCTTCCGCGGAATGCGACGCGATCCGCGGTGTCTTGTCGAACAGCTCCCACCGGCGGAAATCATCCTCGATATACGCCGCCAGCCCGCGCAGCATCGGCTCGATCCCGATATGGTGCACCAGCTTCATCATGTTCTCGACGGACACGAAAGGCACCAGCGCCTTGTCGGAGGGCGGTATTCGGGTCATCCGGACGTCCTTTCATGGGCAAAGGCCTGGGTCGGGCGGTCGAAAACACGGCGGCCGAGCGCCGAAGCGGCGAGATCCACCATCACCTGCGCCGTGCGACCGCGGTCATCCAGAAACGGGTTCAGTTCCACGAGGTCGAGCGAGGTCATCAGCCCGCTGTCGCAAATCATTTCCATCACCAGATGCGCCTCGCGGATCGTGGCGCCGCCCGGCACGGTGGTGCCCACCGCCGGCGCAAAGGAGGGGTCGAGGAAATCCACGTCGAGCGAGACATGCAGCGCACCGCCCGCGCGCCCGACATTGTCGAGAAACGCCGCCAGCGGCCGGGCGATGCCCCCCTCGTCGATCATGCGCATGTCGACGTAGCGGATCGCGCTGTTCTGGAGCACCTCGCGCTCTGCCGCGTCGACCGAACGCAGGCCGAGCACGCAGATGTGGTCCTGCTGAACCGGCGCCGTCACCCGTGGGAACCCGTGAAAGCCCGTGCGCCCGGTCACATAGCCCAGGGGCGTTCCGTGCAGGTTGCCTGAGGCGGTCGATTGCGGCGTGTGAAAGTCGCTGTGCGCGTCCAGCCACAAGACGAACTGCGGCCGCCCCAGCCGCGTGGCGTCGCGCGCCACACCCGAAACCGAGCCCAGCGACAGGCTGTGATCGCCACCCATGAAGATCGGCAGACCGGCCTGCATGGCCTCCTCGGCCGCAACGGTCAATGCATCGGTCCAACCGATGGTCTCGGCGGGGGCGTGCACATGGCCCGGCATGTCCTGCGGCGGATCGGCCGGACGCGGGGCGAGATTGCCGCGGTCCTCCACGTCATGGCCCAGCCCGGACAGCGCCTCGGCCAACCCGGCCACGCGATAGGCGTCGGGCCCCATCAGGCAGCCGCGCCGCGCCTTGCCGCAATCCACCGGGGCGCCGATCAGGATACAGGTCCGCCCAGTCATCTCTTGCCCTTGTCGATCGTCGGATCGTGCACATGGTCCGTTCAAAACGAGTTGATTCGAAGCGGCCGATTTGTACTGATCGCAAGCAGATCGTTCGGAATGGAGGCTAAAAGCTGCGAAATGGATGAGATCGACCAGCGCCTGATCTCGGCGCTCCGACATGACGCGCGCGCCTCGCTGTCGGACCTCGCGCTGAGTCTCGGGGTCTCGCGCACCACTGTCCGTGGCCGGATCGAGCGTCTGCGCCGCTCTGGCGAGATCGTGGGTTTCACCGTAACGTTGCGGGGCGACGCGGCAGATGACCCCGTGCGCGGGCTCATGATGATCGGGATCGAGGGCCGGGGCACCGACCGCATTCTGCGCCAGCTCAACGGCCTGAGCGCGGTGCGCACGATCCACAGCACGAACGGGCGATGGGACCTCATCGTGGAAATCGGCGCCCGGACGCTGGAGGAATTCGACGAAGTGCTCGCCCATATCCGCCGGTTCGATGGCATCGCGAACTCCGAAACGAGCCTGTTGCTGAAAACGCGCAAGGCGACCCGCTGATCGTAAACGAATCAATCGCCGCAGCTCGGGCGACGCCCCCCCCCCCGCACAGCCCATAGCGACGGGTTATTTTCTGTCTAATTACAACAGTCACTATCTTTCGACAGCATTGTTGCGCCACCGGAATACAACCAGAGAAACCATTAGGCGTCCCCGCCATATTCATGCCACAGATGCGCGGAAGGTGATAACCATCGATGAGGCACAGTCATGAGTAACCTGATCCGCACGGTGTTCGCTTCGGCCGGTCTTTACGGCGCGACCGCGTTTGCCGCCGCCGCGCAATCCTACAACGACTATTTCTGCCGGTATTTCGGCATCTATTGCGGACCGGTTCCGGACCACGCGCCGGCCCCCACGAACGTCCCCGAGATCGACGTCTCCAGCGGGCTGCTCGCCGTGGCCGCCGTGACGGCCATGCTCGTGCTCGCATGGGAACTCAAGCGCCGCCGCGCCTGACGGTCAGATCAGCGACCAGTCGCCGCGCCAGACGGCGACCGCGGCGATGAGGCTGTTGGCCACGACATGCGCGGCAATGGCATCCGCCAGCAGCCCCCGCCGCAGGTAGATGAGCGACAACACGACGCCGGAAATCCCCGCCTCGATCCAGCGGCCGTGCAGCGCCGCGAAAAGTGCCGCGGACACGGCAACGGAGATGACGCGCCCCGGCACGCGCCCGGTGTCGATACGTGCCTGCACGTAGCCGCGAAAAAAAAGCTCCTCGACCACCGGCACCAGCAAAGCGGTGCCAAGGATGCGGATCGCGGCCCAGACTGCCAGCACACCCGGCGCAAGCGCCAGCAACGGCGCGGGTGTCGCCTCCGGCGGCGGCGCGGCAAGTACCCAGCCCGCCCCTATGGCCACGCCACCGGCCAGCGCAATCCCGTCGGGACGCGCGACATAAGCGGCCAGAGGCCGCCGCACCCACCACAGAACGAGGGCCATCATCGCGGCCTGAAGCGGGAATCCAAGCGCCGGCTCCTGCCAGAATGCCTGCACGACCACGCCTGACAGCATGAACACGATGAAGGGCACGATCCGCGCCGCGATGTCATCGTCGGCCAGCCGCACCCCCGCCACGGGCGCCGCCCCCGGCCGGCGCTGAAGCCATGCCACCCGGTTCACCGTGACCAGCACGCCGAACGCCAGCAGGATGAAGAACAGCCACCCCGCGAAGCTGTGAAACCCGTTCTGGGCGAGCTCGGGTGAAACGTGGGCGCCGATGAGAACCAGCAGGGCAATCCGGACGACATTGAGCATCCAGCTCATCAACAGGGCCAGCGGCAGGACCACGGCCCAGTAGCGGCCCATCCGCAGGGTGTCGCGAAAAAGATAGGCGTAGATGCCCATGAACGTGGCAATCAACGCGAAGCCCTCGACGCCCGAACAGGAATCGGCCACCGCAACCGTGAAATCCTCGATCCCGATAATCTGGCGGTGCGGTACCACGACCAGCGCGTCGGAAAAGAGCAGCATCACCAGCGCGACTGCCAGGAAGGTCGTTTCGGTCAGGATGTCCCAGTACCACAAGGGACCAATCGCCGCCGCGATATCGGGCAGCAGCATCGCGGTCAGCGCCAGCAGCAAGAGGATGCCGGTGCGCCGCCTAAACCAGTTCAGCCAGTCGGCCGGCGCCGCCAACCAGAACAAGCCGCCCAGCACGGCCAGCGCACCACCTGTCGCCAGCACCGGGAACACGACGGCGAATGACTGGTTCAACGCGCCCGGTGCGACGGCCAGCAAGGGTGCGAACCCGGCCGCCAGCGCCACGGCATGCAGCACGGCCCATCCGCGGCCACCTGTCGCTGTCCGCGCCGCAGCCATGCGGACAAAGCCTTCACGCGCCGTGTCGGACGCCCAGAGATAGACGCCCACCAGCGCACCCAGGCACATCGTGCGCACCACCGCGCCCCGCAGCCCGCGACACGCCATCTCGATCCCGGTCAAGCGGCACTCGACCGAGGCCAGCACCTGAAAGGCCAGCATGATCGCCACCAGCTCGGCGGCGAAGATGCCGCAAATCCAATACGCCCGTTTCGGCATTCTCTCATGATCCCAAGATTTCCCGCGCGAAAGAAACGGGCGAAGCCGCCCAAATCAAGGCATTTCGCGGGAAATTCAGGGCCATGGGGGGGCGGCGCGGGACTACCGGTTTGCCTCGGCGGCCGCGCGGGTGGCCGCGTCCAGCCCCGCCCACCATGCGGCATAACTCGAATTCTCGGGGTGGCGTCCCCCCTCGTCCGGCGCCCCGTCATCCCACCAGACCGGACCCCGTTCGCCAAGGCGGCGCTTCGCGGCATCGACACGGTCCCGCGCCGCACGCTCCTCTGCCGCGCCGGCGGCCAGTTGCACCGCGCGGCGCGCCTGCATCAGCGCCTTGACCGCGGCGCGCCGCTCGGGTTCGGGCAGCGACGGGTCGGTGCACCGCCACAACCGCCCGCGGCTGACGAAATAGCGGCCATCAGGGGTGACGAGGCGGGCCTTGCGCGCCATGGGGCTATTGCGCCGCGATGTCGGCCCGCTCGGCCGCCTGCCGCGCCCAGAGCCCGGCATACCGCCCGCCGCGCGCCAGCAGGTCGGCATGGGTGCCTTCCTCGACGATTTCGCCGGCCTCCAGCACCACGATCCGGTCGGCGTCGGCCACCGTGGACAGCCGGTGCGCGATCGTGATGACGGTGCGCCCCTGCCCCGCGCGCCTCAGCGCCTCCTGGATGCCCTGCTCGGTCTCGGTGTCGAGCGCGCTGGTGGCCTCGTCCAGCAGCAGGATCGGCGGATTCTTGAGCAATGTCCTGGCAATCCCGACGCGCTGTTTTTCCCCGCCCGACAGCTTCAGCCCGCGCTCGCCCACCAGCGTGTCATAGCCCTCGGGCAGGCCCATGACAAAGGCATGGATCTGCGCGGCCTTCGCGGCTTCCTCGATCTCTTCCCGGGTTGCGCCGTCACGGCCATAAGCGATGTTGTAGCCGATGGTGTCGTTGAACAGCACCGTATCCTGCGGCACCACGCCGATCTGCGCGTGCAGGCTTTCCTGCGTGACGTCGCGCACGTCCTGCCCGTCGATGCGCACGGCACCGTCCACCACGTCGTAGAAACGGAACAGCAACCGCCCGATGGTGGACTTGCCAGAGCCCGAGGGCCCCACCACGGCCACGGTCTGCCCCGCCGGGACGGTCAGGCTGACGCCCCGCAGGATGGGCCGCGCGGGATCGTAACCGAAACGCACGCCGTCCAGCTCCACGGTGCCGCCGGTCACTTCCAAGGGACGGGCACCGGGCTTGTCGCGCACGTCCGGGGGCTGGTGCAGCAGGTCGAACATCTCGCCCATGTCCACCAGGCTCTGCCGGATCTCGCGGTAGACGGTTCCGAGGAAATTGAGCGGCATGGTGATCTGGATCATGTAGGCGTTCACCATCACGAAATCGCCCACCGTAAGCGTGCCCGCCTGCACCCCAAACGCCGCCATCACCATGACCGCGACCAGCCCGCCGGTCATCAGCAGCGACTGGCCGACATTGAGGAATGCCAGCGAATAGGAGGTGCGGATCGCCGCCTCCTCGTAGCCTTCCATGGCCCGATCATAGCGCTCGGCCTCGCGCCGCTCGGCACCGAAATACTTGACCGTCTCGAAATTCAGCAGGCTGTCGATCGCCTTCTGGTTGGCGTCGGTGTCCTGGTCGTTCATCCGCTTGCGCAGCTTCACGCGCCACTCGGTGACCTTGTAGGTGAAGACCACGTAGGCGGCGATCACGCCGGCCACCACGGCGAGGTAACGGATGTCGAAAACGGTGGCGAGCACCACGCCGATCATCAGCAGCTCGATGACAAGCGGACCGATGGAAAACAGCAGGAATCGCAGAAGGAACTCCACCCCCTTGACCCCGCGCTCGATGATCCGCGACAGGCCGCCGGTCTTGCGGCCGATGTGATAGCTCAGCGACAGCGCGTGCACGTGGCGGAAGGTGCGCAGCGCCAGCCGCCGCAGCGCGCGCTGCGCCACCCGGGCAAAGATCACGTCCCTGAGCTGCTGGAAGCCGGTGTTCATCAGCCGGGCCATGCCGTAGGCCACGGTCAGGCCGATCGCGCCGAAGGCGAGCATCCACGCCGCCGCCTCGCCCTCGCCCGCCAGCGCATCGACGGCGGCCTTGTAGAAGAACGGCGTGCCCACGGCCACGAGCTTGGCCAGAATCAGCGCGATCATGGCCAGCACGACGCGCCGTTTCACCCATGGCTGCCCATCAGGCCAGAGATACGGCAGAACCTCGCGGATCGTGCGCCAGCCATTCTTGGGCATCTCGGTGGTGGTGATGGTTCTTCGGCGCATACCGTTCCTGCAAATCGCGTCCCGTCACAGATAGTGTTCCGGCGCGGTGCGGGCCAGCCCTGCCGTCCACGACGGGCAATTCTCCACGCCCGACGACGTTCGGACAAACGGGATTTTCCGCCAGTATGCCCGCGCCCGCGGCGGGCGCTATCGCGGCACGGTGAACACCTGACCGGGATAGATCAGGTCGGGGTCGCGGATACGCTCGCGGTTGGCCTCGAAAATCCGGACATAGAGGATCCCTTCCCCGTATTTCTCTCGCGAGATAGCCCAGAGCGTGTTGCCCGGCTGGACGGTGATCGCCCTGATCTTGCGGTTGCTGCCGGGTTGGGCCAGCACGTCGCGGTCCTCGCGCTTGAACGGTGTCTCGACGCGCGAGGTCACGTTGCCGGCCTCGTCCACCTCGTCGATGCGCAGGGTATAGACGCCCGTGTCGACCTCGGGCAGCTCGGAGCGCCAGTTCCCGTCCTTCTCGATGCGCGAGGTGGTCACGGGCTTGTTGTCCAGATAGACGCGCACGAACCCATCCCCCGGCGCGCGACCGGACAGCTCCACCTCGCCCGTCTCGGAATAGGTGATGGCGTCAAGGGCCACGATCGACATCACCTCCGGCGCAGTCTCTGCGGGCTCGGGCGGCTGGACGACGCGCACGCCCTGCTTGTCGGACAGCAGCACGGCCTGCGACGTGCCAGAGGTATCCGGTTCGGCCGGCTCGGCCGGTTCTGGTTGTGCGGGCTCGCCACCTGCGATCTCCTCGGGCTCTCGCGGTGCCCGGTCGGGCGTGTCTGTACCGGCCATTTCCCCGGACGCGGTAGCGGCGGCCACGTCCTCCGGCACGGTCGTTTCGGGCGCTGCCGCATCGTCCGGGCCCGCCCCGGACGGCTCGGCGGGCGCGGGGTCGCCGGCATCCACCGCGGCGATGTCCTCTGGCTCCGCCGGAACGGTCTCGGGCGTCGCCTCCTTGTCGCCCAACAGCGCGTTATTGGTGCCGGCGACCACGTCCGGCGGCGTGGCGGTGTCCGCTTCGGCCACCCTGCCGGGGCAGAACCGCGCTTTCAAGGAAAACAGGCCAGTGCCCGCGCCCCTCGGCCAGGTCCACCACCATGGGCAGCACCATGGCCAGA
>NZ_JBISDG010000061.1:0-12208 GCF_044472985.1 Roseovarius salis
GATCGCCATGCGTTGCGAGAAAACACTCTCCTCCTTCGGCGCCTTCGTATCCCTCGCCTGTGCAATGGTTTGGCTGGCCTAAATGAAGACGCGACCTAGTGGCGAGACTTTATCAATGGCGCCGCCGTCCATACGGATCAGCATCGTTGCGTACCCATTCGGCATCAGCTAGAAGTTGGCCAAATTGGGGACACAAGACGGAAAAGATCCATGCTGACCGGCAACTTCAGGATTGCCGAAAATAGTCAACTCATAGGATGGGCTGCTGACAGATCCCATCCCGATCGCGTCGTGCAATTGCGGCTGCTGCTCGATGACACGCCTGTTGCGACCCTGAATGCAGATGGGTTTCGCCCCGATCTCGGAACGAGATCGCCGCGCAGTCATGCTGGAATTTCACACAATCTCGACGGCCATCTTACAGAGGGTCAAACAGTGGTTATTGCGCTTCAGGACTCGGTCACCGGAGAGTTCTTGCCTCCAGGCCGTGTCTCATTCACGGCACCAACGCGAAGTATCGGGGCGAAACTGGACTCCACCGGCCGCGGCCTGACTGTCGAGAGGACACTACATGGCCCGATGATCCTGAATCGCGCCGATCTTGGGGTTGATCGTGAAATCCTGGATTATGGTGAATATGCCGTTTCGGAAATCGCGGTAATTCGGAGCGTCGCATCGCCTTCTCGCAACATGATCGACGTCGGCGCCAATTTCGGCGCATTGACCTTGGCAATGGCTGCACATGCCGAACCCGAGACCCTTGTCCACGCCTTCGAGCCCCAACCGCATGTCTTTCACAGGCTTTGCGGCAACCTGGCGCTCAATGGGGTAATTAACGTCTTGCCGGTCAATGCGGCAATTTCGGATCGAAACGGTACGGTGCGATTGCCGCATATAGACTATCGCACGCCGCATGCCAGCGGCGGTGTGCAAATCAAGCAATCGGGTTCCGGGCGAACGATACCCTGCCACGCACTTGACGATCTGGATTTCGACAGCGCACCGGTCGGCTTCATCAAGATCGATGTCGAGGGACACGAGCCTGAGGTGTTCCGCGGTGGCCGTACCCTTATAAAGCGTGACCGGCCAGCCCTTTATTTCGAGACCCGTGATCGCGCCTTTTGCTCGGAAGCCTTTCCGTGGCTCCTAGATCTGGATTATCGGATATTCTGGCACGCCGCGCCACTTTACAGACCCGACAACTTTGCGGAAAATCCCGTCGATCATTATAACGGAAACGGCATAAACTCGAACGTCCTCGCGGTTTGTGACCCCCCCGCGGCCGCCGAGATAGAGTCGTTTGGCCTGGTTCCGTTGGCTGCGCCAGACGAGTTTTGGCCGGTCGACCGGTTCCCGGAAATGTGGGCTTCGAAGATCACGCAGTGGCAACGGGGCGAGGCATGAACGCTTGTCCGGGGAGGGATGATTCTGTATGCACAACACTAGTCGGGCAATTGACCGGAAAATGGTTGCTTTAATTCAATCCGGGACTTCCACGTAGTGAAATTGACAATTCATATTGGCTCCCACAAAGCGGGCAGCACAGCGATTCAGAACACCTGTTCGCGCGAAACCGCCATGCTGGAAGAAGCGGGTGTTTATTATCCGGAAAACCTGTTTCCGAAATTCCCGAAACAGCACTCGGAACTTGCGGCACTTGCCGAGCACGGCGATGAGACCGAGATGCAAGCGACGATCAATCGTATTTTCTCCGAGGCCAAAGACCGCGGACTGTCTCACGTGTTCTTGTCAGGTGAGGATCTGTGCAGTGCGACGTCGCCCAGCGGCATCAACCGGCTGGCGGGGGCCGTGACCGGCACATTTGACAAGGTCGTAATCATTCTCGTTCTGCGTCGTAAGTACGACTATCTTCTTTCACACCTTAACCATCATTTTCGGCACCATGGAGAAGCTGTAAATATAAAGGACTTTAATACTTTTCTAAAGTTCTCGCCTCGTGACACAGTTGAAAAATGGTCGAAAGCTTTCGGTGATGACGCCGTCATGGTTTTCCCCTACGACTCGCCCGCCGATGGCCAGTCTTTTCTGAGGCGTTTCTTCAGTGCGAACCTGAGCGTCCCATTGACCGAGAAGGCCATCAAGGCGAGCGCCAGCGTGAATGCGTCCTTCGATCTTCTTTCTGCGATAGTGGTGAATGAGGCCGTCAAGACACTCCCCGAGTTTGATCTCACGGACTTGAATCTTGCATATCTCGACGCCTTCCGGCGCGAGCGCGGGCGAATGCCGGTGTTCGAGGCAGATATTGCCACTTACCTGAATGAACTGTTCCCTGATACCGATTGGGTCATTGACGGGTTTCCGGAGCTCACGCAGGTACCGCCTGCGGCACATCCGCTCGGTCCGGATGCAGCGCGGAATTATTTGCAGGCGCTTTCTGACTTCTTTTCCACGCTGCGCGGACTGTACTGCTCGGACGAGCCGGATGTGCCGCTAGGCCGCGGAGAAATAGTATCGGCATATCGCGCCTTTTTGGGGCGCGTACCAAGCCGTGACGAATTGAAATATCTGGTAGGTGCCAGGAAGACCATGCCGGCCCTGCGTCAGATGATAGTGGACAGCCCGGAATTTCGCCGAGTCCACCGCGAGAAACTTAATGCGGCCGGCCTGGCTTTGCCGGCACTCGACATTTCTGTCGCCGCGAACGAGACGCAGCAACACGCCATGTTCGATCACCTGCGGCGACATTGGAACAGGCTTGGGGCTGAACCGCGATCTGAGGTTTCCAAGCCGGGAGTGGACGACCGCCAAGCCGTCACCCCCGGACGTGAAGAAGCCCATCTCGGCACCGGCGCGGAAGAGTTGAACGACGTTCGGCAGACTTTGGCGCGCGCGGGACATTCGTTGGCTGAAATTCAGCGCTTGGTCGATTTCGGCTGTGGTTTGGGCAGGTTCACGTTGAACGCTGCCAAGGAAATCCCGGAGGTTGTTGGGGTCGATTTCTCAGCCAACCAACTGGAGGAAGCTGAGGCAGCGGCAAGGGGTATGAATGTCGACAATATTACATGGGTTCAAAAGCAAGGGATTGAGCCGGTGGATGTCGGCACCTACGACGCCTGGTATTCTAGATTCATGTTGCAGTACAGTCCGCCTCCTCTGATCGAGCGTTGGTTGCGAGAAGGGCTCGGCGGGGTTCGCGACAGCGGTGTCGCGATTTTTCAAGTGCCGACCTACTCTTTGAATTACCACTTTTCAGTAGAGCACTACTTGGAAAACCTTAATGACGGGACCGTATTCCAAATGCACTGTTTTCCTCAGAAAAGGGTATTTGAAATCCTGAGCGAACTGTCTTACACGATTCTTGAAGTGCGTGATGACAATTCTGTCGACATTCCGCGCCATTGGGTTTCTAGCACTTTTGTGGCAAAACGTTGTTGCAAGGAAAAGCCCCGGGAGGTATTTGGCTGAATGCGGGCAAGAGTACACTTGAAATCTTTATTGGCATCAAAATAGGGTTTTAAGTGACCCCGAAAGAGGATGACATGAGTATGGGTGACCATCAAGCATCTGTTATTTTTGCAGGACATCCTTTTGCCAACATTGGTAAGGGCGACGAAATCAGGTCAGCATTCTCGTCCTACCGAAGCCTTGATCCCCGCTGCCGGATTTTCGACGTGTACCGCCACGCCAAACGGCTCGATCGTGATCACATATCCCTCTGCCGGGGTGCTGAAGCCCAGGACCTCGACGCGCCCGTGCGGGTGTTCCACATAAATGGCGACGAGGTGGCGCCGGTGCTGGCACATCTGGAAAACCGCGGGCTCGATTTCTCTGCCGGTCGCAACGTCGTCGTGCCAGCTTGGGAGTTGCCGAGATATCCGGCGGAATGGGCAGACGCACTGGCGCGTTTCGACGAGGTGTGGGCGATTTCCCACTTTGTTCGGGATAGCCTCGCGACGGCGGGAGTTGATTCGGTTCACATTGGCCAGGCCGTGGAGATGCCGGCACGCCCCTACCTGCCGCGGCGTCATTTCGGGATACGCAGCTCGTCCTTTGTGTTCCTTACGCTTCTTGACCTATCTTCCTACAGCACACGGAAAAACCCCGAAGCGGCGCTTGATATGTTCCATCAACTACGAAGGCGCCATCCCTTCGCAGACATGCAGCTTGTCGTGAAGGTCAAGAGTGGGGATGAAGATGCGAAGAAATGGGTCGCGGATACTTTGGGTGAAGCAAGTCCTGGTGTTGTGTTCATCGACTGGCTTCTCGATACGCATGAAACTCAAAGTCTTATCGCTGCCTGTGATTGTTTTGTCTCGCTTCACCGTTCCGAAGGCTTTGGGCGAGGTGCTGCCGAAGCCATGTGGCTTGGCCGAACCGTCATTGCGACCGGATGGTCGGGAAACCTGGATTACATGGACAAAAGCTATCCCGGGACCGTAAACTATGAATTGATAGATGTTCTGGAGGGCCAATACCCAAACCACGACGGGCAAGTCTGGGCCGAGCCTGACATGGAGGAAGCGGTGAGGATTGCAGATCGCATGTTGAATGATACCAAGTTCACTCGCGCTGCAGCCGTTCAGGGCCAAGATTCGGTCCGCCGCGAATGTTCGTTTCGTGCTGTGGGGCTTCGTATGCTTGACCGCGTGAACTCGATGGTAGAGAGGGGTTGAGCCAGTGTCAGAACCTTCTGATAGCACAGCCGGCATGGTGCAGGTCGGACAGTGGGATGATGACGGGTGGATCTCGCCGTACCTCCGGATACGGTTTGAGGCACCTTCGGATAATCCACGGTTCGCGATAACCTTTTACAACCCCGATGACGCTTCGCAGGAGAGAATTCTGGCGGTAAGGCAAGGCGCGAGCAGGTTACTCATGGAAGAAACCCTTCCCGCGCAAGAACTGGTGACATGGGCTTTACCGGTTTCGGCGGATGAGGGAAGTGAGGTCGACATCTCTCTGCGCACCGACCGGCCCTTCGACCATGGCGGCGGGGATGAGCGCAAGCTTGGGGTTGTTGTCACCGAGTGCCGGCTTGTATCGGACCCAAACGCTTTGGGTGAAGATTAACGTCGAAGTATATGGAACAGCAGAAGCGATTTTGGGAGTTGGTAACATGACGTTTTTCCCTCATTGTTCGCACTTTTTTGATGGCATCGGGCTTGGGGCCGATGATCTGGTTGCCGGAAACGACGTAAAGGTTGACGGAGCTGTGCTTCGTGAATTGATTCAGATGGCCCTGTCCTCGACAAAAATCGACGAAGACGCGTATCGCCGATACGACGATATTGAAGAGGCGGTAAAGGCCGGGATGATCGAGAACGTAAGCGAGCACTACTGTTTGTCGGGTTTCTTTGAGGGAAGGTTTGCACCCTCCGGCGATTTCGACAGTGAGTGGTACATGCAGGTATATCCGGATGTTCGTCTCGCCATTGAGAGCGGGGAAATCGGGTCGGCGAAAGAACATTATCTTGAAACCGGATGGAAGGAATGGCGAGCACCGTCACCTGAAAATGTGGAACATGTGAAAAAATGGCAGCGCCTACTCAAATGACACAAGTGGGCCAGATTCAATTTCCAGACCAGGCAGTCGCCATGGCTCAGGACTATCTCAACAGTGGTCTTGTGCTGCCAGAAATGTTCAGAAAGGTGGTCGGGGCGGAAATACGCTACGGCGAAGAATTTCTCGACTTGTATTCTCTTTTGCCACTGCACGACAAAGTCGCACTTTTCCCGATATTTGATGAACCATTCTATCGGAGCCAGCGCGGCGATCTGCCGGATCAAGAAAGCGCACTGCTGGATTTCTTATTGAACGGCCTGAGCGCAGGGGTGTGTCCTCATCCGCTTGTCGACTTGGAGTATATGAGTTTCATCCGTCCCGATTTCGAGATGGTGGATGCCTCCAATTTTTCTGAGTTCCTGGAGCGCTTCAAGCGCAATATCGTCGATCCAAGCCCATTCTTCGACATCAAATACTACCGCAAGAACGCCAAAGGCGCTCTGGCCTCTCCCTCGGCGCTGTTTGATTTCCTCTTGCGTGGGGATGAAGCGGGGTGCGGTGCCCATCCAATGGTCGATGTCGATCATTATCGCGCAAGTTTCTCCGATGTTCCCGCAGGTCCCGCTGCCGCTTTCCTTCACTTCGTGACCGTCGGAGACGCAGAGCGGCGTGACCCGGGATCACGCTTCGATCCCGACTGGTATAGCGAGTACTATGCCGAGGACGGTCGCCCGTTAGAGCGGCCACTGGCCCACTATCTGCGCTACGGTCGCTTTGTTTCACGTGCGCCCTGCGCTGACGAGGCACGCACGTCCCCCTCCGGGTCCGCCGCCCTGCCCATATCACAGGCGTTTCGGCCCGACCGCTCATCGACCGCGGTTCTGCGCAACTATGCCGATCTGGCAAACAGCATACGCGGTCGCGCTCAGAGCAGGGCCGAGCGCTTCGTGGAACGTGACATTCGCCCCGTGGCGATTGAAGATCCCGAGGCAGCACTGTCGGAGCTGAGTTTTGCGATCCATGCCGAGCCGCAGATCGACATCCTGATACCGTGCTATCAGGAATTCGACAAGACCGTGGAATGTCTCGCTTCGATCCAGAAAGCCAGTCCGAAAGTTGCAGTACGCGTAACACTCGTCGACGATTGTTCACCGGACCCGCGCTATGCGCAGATGGCGAACGTGCCGGGGCTGACATACATCCGAAACGAGCAGAACATGCATTTCCTGCGCAGTTGCAACGCTGCATACGCGCGATCGAAGGCACCCTTCGTGCTGCTGCTGAACAATGACGCCCAGCTTGATCCTGACACGCTCGACAGGCTATGGGCAGCAATCGACTCGGATCCGGATGTCGCGGCGGCTGCGCCGAAGATCCTTTATCCTAACGGTCGCCTGCAAGAGGCCGGATGCACTATCGAAGCTGACGGCGACACTGGCATGGTCGGGGTCGGGGACGACCCGGATCGGCCCGTGTATACGCATGATCGCGACATCCCTTATGGCTCGGGGGCCTGCCTGCTGGTGCGCCGCGACCGGGTCGGCGAGATCCTGTTCGATGAACGTTTTGCACCCGCTTATTGCGAGGACGTGGATCTCTGTATCCGCCTGCGGCAGGCAGGGGGCAGGATCCGCTATGTGGGCGAGGCCCGCTGCATTCACCATCTCAGCGCCTCCACCTCGGCGATGTCACAGCTGCGCCGGGTTCAGCTGGTAAGACGTAACCAGCAGAAACTTTTGGAGAAATGGGGCGCCCGTCTGAAGGACGGCATGGCGGTGCGTGTGCTGGCTTTCTATCTGCCCCAATTCCACCCCGTGCCGGAAAATGACCTGTGGTGGGGCAAGGGGTTCACGGAATGGACCAATGTTACTCGTGCTCAGCCGTCCTATAATGGCCACTACCAGCCACACCTTCCCTCCGACCTCGGATTTTACGACCTGCGGCTGGTCGAGACAATGGAAGAACAGATGCGCATGGCCAGACGCTACGGCGTCCATGGCTTCGTGATGTACTACTACAACTTCCAGGGCGAGCGGGTGCTCGACCGCCCCTTGCGCAATCTGCTTGCCCACAATGACGCCGATTTCCGGTTCTGCCTGTGCTGGGCCAATGAGAACTGGACCAAGCATTGGGACGGAGGTTCGCAGAAGCACGCCTTGATGACCCAGGACTACGAGCAGCGGACCTATGACAGTTTCGCCGACGATGCGATTGCCGCCGCCCATCTGCCGGGAGCGATCAAGGTCAATGGCCTGCCGCTGCTGCTGATTTACAGGCCGATGCTGATCCCCGACGTGGCCGGGGTCTGTGCGTATCTGCGCCGCCGCTTTCACGAGGCTGGCCTAGGGGGGGTGTATCTGGCCTATGTCGAGAGCATGGAGACGACCAACAAGGGAATCGATCCGGCAGATCTGGGTTTCGACGCCTCGGTGGAGTTCCCGCCCCAGGGCATTGCCGACCCGTATAAAAACCCGCCCAAGCCCGTCAAGCCGGGGTTTCTTGGCAAGATCTACGATTACGCGGGCACCGTGGTGAATGCATGCGATGCCGAGCGACCGGGCAGGGTTCGGTTTCCCGGGGTTTTCCCCAGCTGGGACAATACCCCGCGCCAGCCGCAGGCGCACACGACGCTGGAGGGCGCCCTGCCGGAGAGGTTCCAGGCCTATGTCGAGGCCAAGCTGTCCGAGGCGAACCAGTTTCTGTCAGGTGACGAACGCCTGCTCTTCGTGAATGCCTGGAACGAGTGGGCCGAGGGCGCCCACCTGGAACCGGACCAGATGTTCGAGCACGACTGGCTGCGGGCGATTGGTGATGTCTTAGGTGCGCGGCAATACAAGAGCTTCGACTAGTTATGAAACCGAAAACGCTTTTTCTTCACCCGGGTTTGTCGAAATGCGGCAGCACCGCGCTTCAGTTCACGCTAGCGGCCAATGCAGAACGGCTGGCTGAGCAGGGTTTATGTGTGCCCAAGGCGGCGACCAATTCACTGTTTCCCGGTCATCACGTCCGCCTAGCTAGAGCAATTCAGCGAGACGATATCAATGCTTATCGGGAGGCCAAGGAACTTATCCTGGCTGAAGCGGAGGGCCATGATGGCGTTGTGGTGTCGAGCGAAGGACTGCAAGGTCTGGGTGGGCATCCCATGATGCAAGACTTCCTCTCTACATTTGATAAGGTGCAGGTTCTTGTGTTCATCCGCCCGCATGCCGAGCGATTGCCGTCAGCCTTTTCACAGCAAATCAAGAATGGTTACGCGGCTTTTGCGGCGGAGGGCGCAGACCTTTTCTCAGCGTGGAAACGTAGCATAGTTGATCGGAAAGACCATGAATACGACAGCACTGTACTGGCATGGCTAGCCAACCCAAATGTCACCTCGGTTCGGGTTGGGTATTACAGTCGGACCACGTCTCGTGACGATATTTTGAGCGCCCTAGACAGCTTTCTGGATAGAAGCGTCGAGAGGCCGGCGGAAAGCAAGGACGTGAATCCGTCGCTCTCGGTAGACGGACTGAAATTTAAGCTTGCTTTGAACCGGCTGCTTCCGAAGGTCGATCTGGATCAAGTCACCTTAATGCTTTTCAACGACCCGATTGCGACCGCCCGTAATCCCGTCACTTGGCATGATGAACAAACCGCCAGTTTTGCTCAACAACACTATGAACGGGCAATCGCTAATTTGAAGCAAGCGGCACGATCGGACACGCGGCTTGTCCTTGATGCGCGCTTGTCAGATCCGGAGGCCATCAGGATTGAAACAGGGCCTAGTGAAGTATTGTATGAACCCCTTGACCCCGAATCTTATCGTAGTATCCTCTCCTCACTGCATGAGCAGGATTTTTCACTCACGGGTGTGATGCAACAGGCCTTTTGTTCAATTGAAGCTGAACATTGGCCCGCAATCCGCTTGCATCGTCAGCTGCGCCACATGATGCGACGTTAGAAAGGAACCTGATGAGGATGAGATATCTATACCGTCATGGCATTCATGACCCGCGATGGTTAACTGAACATCGCATCACTGCAAGAAGGGGCGGGGATCATGTCAAAGCCAGTGTGCCTTTCTAAGGTGAGCAAGCGGCGCCTGCGCAAGCTGGATGGAAACGCGCTCCACGTGAAATTCGACGACCCCGATTCGGGAAAGTAGCGTGCACCAAACTTACCTAAATCGTTACCAGCAGCATGGGACATAAACGATGCTTCCTCAAAGACTACACCCGATTTTAAACGAGGCAGAAACAGCTGCCGCTAACGGCGGGCTCGAGGCGGCACTGCCGGTCCTACGGCGGTTAACGCAGGATGAGTTCGCTGTTGTCCTTGCCAGAGTATCGAACGACTTTCCGGTACTGCGTGACGTGTTGCCGGTCTATCCTTCGGCGGAAATCCAGCGCGCGTGGGCCGGAAACAGCGATTTCAAGCTGCTTCAACAGACTGTGATGTTCTCACATGTGTGCGAGCGGTTCTACACACGGCATCGCGGTCAGGCGCCCAAGGGCGCGCGAATACTCGATTATGGCTGCGGCTGGGGTCGGCTGATCCGGCAAATGCTGTATTTCAGCGATCCGGATGCGCTCTTCGGTGCGGATCCATGGCAAAAATCGCTCGAGCACTGTAAAACGCTTCGTGTGCCGGGAACGGTTGTTCAGATCGACTATCGTCCGCAGGCATTGCCGCATCCCATCGAGGACATCGACCTCGGCTTTGCCTTCTCGGTAATGACGCATATCGGCGAGCGGAACACGGCCGAGATCCTGCGCGCCGTGCACGCCGCAACCGCGCCCGGGGGCCTTTTCGTCTTCACGGTTCGTCCCCGGGAATACTGGGCCACGCGCACCGACGTTCTGGGTCAGGAAAATGTAACGGAAATGCAGCGCCAGCATGACGAAGAAGGCGTCGCTTTTTTGCCCAGCGGTGAGGCCCGAAACGCAGGCTCCTCGGATTATGGCGAGTCGAGTTTCACCGTCGAAAGGGTCGAGGCCCTGGCAAACGAAACCGGTTGGCACTTTGGCGGCACCGAATGGCTACTGATCGACCCCTACCAGCTGATTGTCTGCCTGTACCGGGATTGATTGGACGCCAGACTTTGCCATCGCATGGTGGAACTGGGACGATCATGAGATCGAGACTAGGCTTCCCGCCTTTTTTGCCGAGCAGATACCCGAGCTCGAGCAAGGTGAGTTTCGAGATAACTGGCAACACGCCATTGCCGCACGATTCGAACAGAGCAATTCATTGCTTTCGGAAGAGTTTTTCGACGGCGCCCCGGTTTTCAGCGGGCCTGGCCCCGACCTAGACGACGCCGATGAAAAGACCTACACGCTTGAAGAGGTGGGGGCCATCGTGGAAGGCATTTTCGGGAAGTTCACTCTGGTTCTCGAGGAGATCGAACACCAATCACTCGCTGACGCGAGACTTTTGCGCGACATGGCGTTGAAATACGAAAACAACACTCCTGTTTCACGGGAAGACGCCGTATTAATGATGGAGATGGCATCACGGATCGCGCCGAACAGCACTCTCATTCAGAAGAAATTAGAGGAATGGAAGAGCGAAACTGGCTGAATGTCAATGGCGGATCAAAAACCGGCGATTCGGCGGCGTAAAACCAGGCAGGTGTTGAGCTAATGGGATGAACTGCCTTCCCATCAAACCGCCCCTATTGTTGCGGGCATGGGTGGAGAGAGGAGCATCTGATGGACATCAAGGTTTTGGGCATTGATCTGGGCAAGACGGTTTGCAGTCTTGCTGGGCTGGATGTGACCTGAAGTGGTCCCGGAAAATCGGACAGCTCAGCGGCTGATCTAGGTGTTCAGTCCCGGCATCTGGTGGATCGGATTAAGGATGAATCGATCTGGCTCTGAAGTCCAGATCTCGCAGATGTATTCGTAGGGCGTGAGGCCACTGAGTGTCTTGAGCCTGCGGGCGAAATTGTAGGCTGCCATGAAGTCGGCAAGGTGCGTCCTGAGCTGACCGTGGTTGTCGTAATGGTATCGCTTCACCGTCGCCTCCTTGGGTTCTGTCTCGAAGGTGGTGGAAATTCCTGAGCGGCGAACTCCAGCGTGTTCACGGTTACGGTTTCATGCGGCGAGGTCAATGGGCTGATCGGTGAGCGGCTGGTCGAGGGTTTCCCAGCCATCGACCTTGCGCATCACGATCTGCCCCGAGGCCAGCAGGGCCCAGAACTGTCAATCGGCATCCAACCGGGACCCCCAATCGGCGTCCAAAAGGGACCCCCTTGCACACGGGTAGCTGGCCCGATGCGGCGTAGCTTTCAGGTGGCGCAGCCGGATCGGGCCAGCGGGCCACCAGGTGTTACGCTCGGGTTTTGAAGCGCCAGCTTTCGTTACCGGTCTCGATGATCTCGCAGTGGTGGGTGATGCGGTCGAGCAGTGCCGTCGTCATCTTCGCATCGCCGAACACGGAGGGCCATTCCCCGAAGGCCAGGTTCGTCGTCACGATGATCGAGGTGCGCTCGTAAAGGCGGCTGATCAGGTGGAACAGGAGCTGGCCGCCGGTCTGAGCAAAGGGCAGGTAGCCGAGTTCGTCGAGGATCAGGAAGTCGAGGCGGCTAAGGGTATCAGCGGTTCGGCCCTGACGATCGTCGCGGGCTTCGGCGTCCAGCTTGTTGACGAGATCGACGACATTGAAGGTAACCGCCCGCTGAGAGCCGCCTTGTAATTTCAGGCGGCTGCGGTTTCGGGGGATTGCGCAGCTTTTGGCTTCCAGTTCCACGGCAACAGCTGGTCG
>NZ_JBISDG010000062.1:0-12045 GCF_044472985.1 Roseovarius salis
CGCTGCGCGCCTGCGCCAGCGCCCCGCGGAACAGGGCGGCGGCGCGCACGTCCCGCGCCCGGGCCAGCGGCCACAGGGTAAAGATGAGAACGGTCAGCAGGCTGTAGGTCGTCGCCTCCACCATCGGGGCCCGGTAGGGCGCGAAAACCGCCGGGACGGGCAGGCGCGGCTCGATCAGCGGGGCAAGGGCGATGGGGCCGCCGACCCCCAGAAACAGCCCCAGCACGATCCCCAGCAGGGCCAGCACGCCCACCTGCATGAAATAGGTCAGGAACACGGTGGACTGGTCGGCGCCGAGCGTGCGCAACGTGGCGATGGTCTGTGTCTTGCCCGCGAGGTAGGCGCGCAGCGCGGCGGAAATGCCCACCCCGCCCACGGCGAGGCCCGACAGCCCGACCAGCACGAGAAAAGCGCCCAGCCGATCGACAAACTCGGCGGCGCCGGGAGCGCCGTTGCGGGCATCGCGCCAGCGCATGCCGCTGCCGTCCATCGCCTGTTCCGCCTGCGCCTGCAGGCCCGCCAGATCCGTGTCCGGGGGCAGCTCCAGCCGGTAGCGCGTCGAGAAGAGCGTGCCGGGCTCAAGCAGCCCCGACCCTTCCAGGGCCGCCGTGGCGACGATGGTGCGCGGGCCCAGCCCGAACCCGGCGGTGGCGTTGTCCGGTTCGGACTCCAGCGTCGCCATCAGGCGGAACTCCTGTGTCCCCAGGCGCACCGTGTCGCCCCGCGCGATGCCGAGCTTGTCCACCAGAAGCGGGTGCATCACCGCGCCGGGCAGCCCGCCCGCCCCGGCAAGCGCCCGGCCGAGCGGCATTTCGGGCTTCAGCTCGACCGTGCCGACAAGGGGATAGGCCGCGTCCACCGCCTTGACCTGGGTCAGGCCGCGCGCGCCGTCCGGAACCACTGCCATGGAGCGGAAATCGACGATCTCGGACACGCGCCCGGCGATCCGCTCCATCCATGCGCGCTCGTCCTCGTCGGCGAAACGGTAGGTCAGCTCTATCTCCGCGTCACCGCCCAGGAGACGTGCTCCCTCCTGCCGCAGCCCTTCGGAGATACTCTCGCGCACGGTTCCGACGGCGGCGATGGCGGCCACGCCGAGGATCACGCAGCCAAGAAAGACGCGGAAACCGCGCAACCCGCCGCGCAGCTCTCGCAAGGCCAGCCTGCTCGCGGTGCGAAGCGTCATGCAGCGGCCTCTTCTCCGGATATTCGTCCGTCGTCGAGGCCGATCACCCGGTCGCAACGGCGTGCGAGGTCGGGGGCGTGCGTCACGAGAATGAGCGTGGCAGCGTGACGTTCGCGCAATCCGAAAAGCAGGTCTATGATCGCCGCGCCGTTTGCGGAATCAAGGTTTCCGGTGGGTTCGTCGGCCAGCAGGATGTCCGGGCGCGGCGCAGCCGCGCGGGCCAGCGCCACGCGCTGCTGTTCGCCGCCCGAAAGCTGGGATGGATAATGACCTGCCCTTGCCTCTAGCCCGACGGTCCGCAACTCCTCGGCGGCCCTGTCGAAGGCATCCGCGTGGCCTGCGAGTTCGAGGGGCACGGCGACGTTTTCAAGCGCGGTCATCGTCGGGATCAGGTGGAAGGACTGGAACACGACGCCGAAATGATCGCGCCTGAGCCGCGCCAGCGCGTCCTCGTCCATCGCGGTGAGATCGTGCCCGAGCGCCTCAACCCTTCCAGCTGTCGCCTGCTCCAGGCCGCCCATCAGCATCAGCAACGAGGACTTGCCCGATCCCGAGGGGCCAACCAGGCCCACCGTTTCGCGCCGGTGGACATCCAGCGTGATCGCGTCAAGTATCCGCACGGGCCCGGCGTTGCCTTGGAGTTCCAGCGATGCGCCGGCCAGCGAAAGGATGGGAGAGGACATGTTTTTGCGCCTGATTGCAAAAGGTTTTCCGACATATGGGGTGGCGCGCGCCTGCGGCAAGGTGCTCTTGGCGCTCATCCTGTTCGTGACCCCGGCGCGCGCCGGGGAGGTCACGGTTCTCGCGCTTGGTGACAGCCTGACACAAGGATACGGTCTGGCGCAGGGGCAGGGCTTCGTGCCACGGCTCGAGGCGTGGCTGGAGGCCCGCGGGCACCGGGTGCATCTCGTGAACGGGGGGGTGTCGGGTGACACGACAGCCGGTGGCGCGGCCCGCGTGGAATGGTCGCTCACGCCGCAGGTCGATGCCATGATCGTCGCGCTCGGCGGCAATGACATGCTGCGCGGGATCGCTCCCGGTGTCGCGCGGGACAACCTGCAGACCATCCTGCGCGCGGCCGAGGAAAGATCGGTCGCGGTGCTGCTGGTCGGGATGCAGGCCCCGGGCAATTACGGGCCGGAATACAAGCGGGCCTTCGACACCATGTACCCGGAATTGGCCAAGGCCCATGACACGCTGTACTTCGAAAGCTTCTTCAAGGGGCTGGGCACCGACGACCCGGGCGAGGCGCGCGCGTTCTTTCAGCCGGACGGCATCCATCCCAATGCGCGGGGGGTCGAACGGATCGTCGACGCCATGGGCCCTGCGGTCGTGCGGCTGATCCAGCGCGCGAAATGAAAAAGGGCCCCGCGAGGGGGCCCAGATCCGTCGCTCGGCGCGTGGCTCAGGCCAGCGCGATGTTCGTCGCCGCCTCGCGGCCGTCGCGGCCCGCCTCGACGTCGAAGGTCACCTTCTGATCGTCGGCCAGCCCGGTCAGCCCGGCGCGTTCCACAGCCGAGATGTGAACGAACACGTCCTTGCCACCGGTTTCGGGGGCGATGAATCCATACCCCTTGGTGGCGTTGAACCATTTTACAGTGCCATTGGCCATCTGTCTTACTCCTAGTTTTTCGCTGCCCGCGGAAGTGCGGCAAGCCCGGCAAGTCATTACTGGATCGATTGACTGAGCCGTTGGGTAGGAACAGATGGTCGATAGATGTAACGTCGCTCCCCCGATATGCGCAGAATCGCGCCCTGATACAAGAGAAAATTCGCCAGCACGTTGCCGCGCGGGCCGAAATGCCTCGCGGCCGCGTCATGCGTTTGCGCAGCGCGCGCTGCGCGCGCCGATCGCGCGGCGGCAGGTTCGGAAGCCATGCAGGCGCCCCCGTTTGCTGCCGTGCCGTGGGAGGTCAGCCGCGCGTGGTCCCGCGGCGAACGGCCCATCTGATCGCGGCCCATGGCAGGCGCAGGGCCGTCCGCGCGAGCAGCCCGGGATATTCCGTATCGCCGGACAGCAGGCGCATGTAATCGTGCTTGAGCCGCCGCGAAGCGCGGAAAGTGCTGGCGAAAAACGGTTTCAGCGGCCGCGCGAATATCACCGGTCGCAGGAGGCGCGCAGACCTCAGCGCCGTCCGAATCGGCCGGGTCGCGGCGCGGTAGTGCCCCATGGCGGCGTGCGGACGTTCCGCGCGGATTGCCGTGGCGGCCGCCCGCGCCGCCAGCGCGCCGGAGTGCACGGCATGGCCGATGCCTTCGCCGGTGATCGGGTCGACGAACCCGGCCGCGTCGCCCGCCAGCAGGACATTGTGCCGTCCCGGGCGGGTCCGGTAATCGCCGAAGGGCAGGAAATGCCCCTTCACCCTTGCCGGGCTTTCCGCGCCCAGCAAGGCCCGGTAGGCGGCCAGCCGGGATTTCATGTCGGGGTTGCGTTCCTGCAGGCCGCCCAGACCGATCGTGGTGCTGCCGCGCTTGGGAAAC
The DNA here is from genome assembly GCF_044472985.1 of Roseovarius salis. Lineage (NCBI taxonomy): Bacteria > Pseudomonadati > Pseudomonadota > Alphaproteobacteria > Rhodobacterales > Roseobacteraceae > Roseovarius > Roseovarius salis. Next base: position 3,668 of record NZ_JBISDG010000062.1, read on the forward strand.
ACCCAGCCATACCCCCATTCCGCGGCAGCAAAGTCTATGCGCAGCGGCGTGGCGTCATCCGGTGCTTGCGCGTCGGCCTCGATCTCCAGCGCAAAGCCGATGCGGTGCTTGTCGAACGGTGCGCCGAAAAGCGTTCGGGCGACGCTGCTCTGCACGCCGTCCGCGCCGATGAGGCAATCATAGGCCAGCGTCTCGCCGGACTGGAGCGCCACGCGTTGCCGGTCGATGTCGAGGCGGGCGATGCGCTGTCCCGAATAGTCGTGGGCACCGGAATCCACCGCGCGCCGGAAAAGCTCGGCGTCGAGATCCCATCGCATCGTGAGATGGGCCGGCGGAACGCCCGTGAGACGCCCCAGCCGCACGCCGTCAAGGTGGAACTCGAAGTTCCGACGCGTCTCGAACAGGGCCGGGTCGACATCAAGATCGAAGATGTCGGACAGGTGCCTTGCGCAGCGTCCGGTCACCAGCCCGCCGCACAGCTTGGTACGGGGAAATCGTGCCTTGTCGATCAGCGCGACGGACAGCCCCTCGCTCCGGCCCGCAACCGCTGCCGCGGCCCCAGCCGGGCCGGCGCCGACGATCACGAGGTCGAAGCGGGGCATCAGGCTGGCTCCCGGCGGCGTATCAACGGTTTTTCAAATAGCCCGCGTCGCGGGCCGTGCATAGGCCGTAGACCGCCCGGGCGCGCTCTTACAGCGATGCCCAGTCGGTGAACTTGAACGGCTTTTCGGGCCGGTAGCCCGGAAGGCATGCCGGCCGCCGCCGGGGGACCGCCCATTTGCTTGGCTTTTGTGTCATATCTGCTCTCCTCACGGCGCCACGCTGCCCGGTGAATCTGCCGACCGCATGGCGGGGCAGGGGCAATCGGGTGCCATGCCGGAGGGAATTGCGGGGCGTCAGGGTGCGGCAAAGCCGGTGATGAGTTGCCGCAGCCCGATCGCCGCACCGGCGAAGATCGCCGCAAAGGTCACCGGGGCGCTGATCGCCAGCACGGAAAAGGCGGACAGGCCCTGCCCGATGGTGCAGCCGAGCGCCAGGACCGAGCCGAAGCCCATCAGCACCGCGCCAAGCACCTGCCGGCGCAGTTCTCGCGGATCTTCGCAAGCCTCCCACCGGAAATGCCCCTTCACGAGACTGCCGGCGAAGGCACCGGCCAGCACGCCGCCGACGGAGCCGACGCCGAAACTCAGGCCGCCGCCGCTGGACGTCATGAGGTAGATCAGCGATTCCCCGAGCGGGGCGGAGAAGGTGTGCGACACCACCGGCATATGGCTGAAATGGGTGTTCACGACCCACGAGGTCCCCCACCAGCCGCTGACGATGGCCGCGCCCACCACCGCGGCCCAGATCATCGCGCGGCCGTTTCGGAGCATTTCGGCCGACCAGATCGCGGCGACGGTCACGGCAGTCCCCAGCGCGAGGCCCAGCGCGATATGCGATATCCCGGCCGCCTGTCCCAGCAGGCCGGGGATGCTGGCGGCACCCATGTCGACCGTGGTGGATTCGACCAGTGCCACGCGCAACCCCGCCAGCGGGCCGGATTGCATGACGTAGGCCGAGATGCCCATCACCAGGACGATCACGAAGGCCCGGAAATCGCCGCCCCCCGTGCGCGCCAGCGCGCCGAAGCCGCAATGCCCGGCGATGGACATCCCGTAGCCGAATATCAGGCCGCCCATCACGGTGGCGACGGGCGACCATCCGGCAGCGAGATAGGTGGTTTGAGCCAGCTCCATCCGTCCCGTCGCGGCCAGCCCGTACGCGCCGATGATCGCCGTGCCGATGGCCAGGAACCACATGCGCAGGCGGATGGAGCTATGCTGGTAAAGAAAGTCCTCGATCGCGCCCAGCGTGCAGAAACGGCCAAGCCGGGCTGCAAGCCCCAGAAGGATGCCGCCAAACAGCCCGGCAAGGGCCATGAGCGACGCGTCCGACAGACCGTCCAGCAATGTCTCCTCCCAAGTCGAAGAGCGTCAGCCGCAGCGGCAGAAAAGCTCGTAGACGACTTCCAGTATCCGGATAGCCCGGTTGTCTGTCAAACGATAGTAGATCGCCTTGCCCTCGCGGCGCGGCGCGACCAACCCCTCGCTGCGCAGCCTCGAGAGCTGCTGCGACACGGCCGCCTGCCGCGCCGACAGCAATTCCTCCAGCTCGGTCACGGATTTCTCGCCCGTGGACAGGTGGCACAGGATCAGCAGCCGGCCCTCGTGGCTGATCGCCTTGAGAAAGGCGGAGGCGTCACTGGCGCTCTCCGCAATGTCTTCCATGCCGCTGGCCCTCGAAAGCGACGCCGCCAGCGGGGTGGGGGGCGCCGCGTCACCGGCCCGCGGCTGGCCCCCATCATCGCCGGGAGGAAGGGGCGTGGTGGCCGTCATGACCCCGGCCGCGTGGCATCGGGATGCGCATCCAGAAGCTGTACCAGAAGCGGCCAGAAGAAATGCGCCCCGGGGTAGCCCTCGATGCGCCCCAGTTCCTGCCCGTCATCCACCAGAACGAAGGTCGGGGTAAACACGGGCTGGCTTGCGAAGGAGATGTCGTCGGGCAAAGCCCCGATCTCAACACGCCGCAGAGGCGCGCGCTCGGCCTCCTGCGTCTTGGCGTAGGCGTGGCCGATGTCGGCCTCCCACTGGGCGCACCAGCTGCACCCGGCCTGCCGCACCATCAGCAGCTCTGCCGCGTGCCCCCGGAACGGCGCGGACAGAAACACGAGGAAAAGAACGGATATGGCGAGGGATGCGCGCATGAACGCTCCGGTTGACGGGGTATACTCACATAGCATAGTTTGAATATGAATTTCGATCAAGCTTCGCGGGCCCAGCATGTTGGATGTGTCTCTTCTCAGTGCCTTCCTCGGGGGTTTGATCGTCTTCTTCTCGCCCTGCATTCTGCCCATCGTGCCCTTTTACCTGAGCTACATGGCAGGCGCCACGATGCAGGAGATCGGCAGCGACGGGGCGCTGCCGCCCGGGGTGCGGCGGCGGGCGGTCCTTGCCGCGATCATGTTCTCACTGGGTATCATCACGGTGTTCACGCTGCTGGGAGCCGCCGCTTTCGGGCTGAGCCAGGCCTTCCGCTCCGTCCAGACCGAATTCCGCCTGGTGGCGGCGCTCATCGTGCTGGTTCTGGGGCTGCATTTTCTGGGCGTGCTCAGGATCGGTTTGCTCAACCGCGCGTTCCAGATGGACATCGGCGAGACGCGGCAGATGTCGGTGCTCGGGGCCTACGTGGTCGGTTTCGCCTTTGCCGCGGGTTGGACACCCTGCGTTGGCGGGGTTCTGACGGCGGTGGTCTTTACCGCCTCCACCGAGGCCACGGCGCTGCGCGGGCTGGTTCTGCTGCTGGTATTCGGGGTGGCAATGACGACGCCCTTCGTGGTGGCGGCCATGTTCATCGGCCCGTTCCTGCGCTTTGCCGCGCGGTTTCGTCGCCACCTGCCCAAGGTCGAGAAGGCCATGGGCGCACTGCTGATCGTTTTCGCGGCGCTGATCGCCACGGACAGCGTGAACGTGATCGCGCAATGGATGCTGGAGGCGTTCCCGGCGTTCCAGAAAATCTGAGGGAGGAGACCAAGATGACACGTATTCTGAGTTTCATTGCCGCGCTGATGCTGGCGCTGCCGTCCATGGCCGCGGAACTGGGCGACGACGGCCTGCACAAAACGGATTGGATGCGCGACACCTTCAAGGATCTGCCCGCGGATCTCTCCGAGGCCAGCGCCGAGGGCAAGCGGCTTATGATCATCTTCGAACAGCGTGGCTGTATCTATTGCAAGCGGATGCACGAGAAGGTTTTCCCCATGCCGGTGATCGCGGACTACATCCGCGACAACTTTTTCGTGCTTCAGATGGACCTTTACGGCGCGACCGAGATCACCGATTTCGATGGCGAGTCGCTGTCCGAACGTGATGCCGCGCGCAAATGGGGCGTGATGTTCACGCCCACGATTCTCTTCATGCCCGAGGAGGTCGCGGAGGGGCAGAGCGCCGGAGAGGCGGCGGTGGCCACCATGCCAGGGGCCTTTGAGGCCGGCACGACGCTGGATTTGCTGACATGGGTCAACGAGAAACGCTACCTGCTTGATAACGGAGAGGATTTTCAGCGTTACCATGCCCGCCGCATCCGCGAGCGTGATGTCGATCTTGGGGATTGAGGAGGCTCACAAAGTTGCGTTGAATTCAAAAACGCGAATTTAATCTTGCTCGATCGCGCAATTGTGTCCTATGGTATAGCGAAAATTGAATGTGTAGCGGGAGGACACATGAGACCAGCATTGACGATTGCACTGGCCCTGGTGGCGACAAGCGCCGTGGCCACGGCCGGAGAGGTGGCGCCCAGCGAAGTGACATACGGCGAGTACGGCGCTGTCGAACAATCGCTGACCGGCAAGCCCGGTGACCCTGAGAACGGCGCGAAGGTCATGAAGACCAAGTCGATCGGCAACTGCATTTCCTGCCACGAGGTGTCGGCGCTCAAGGATGCGCCGTTCCACGGCGAGATCGGCCCGATGCTGGACGGCGCGGGCGACCGCTGGTCCGAGGCGCAGCTTCGCGGCATCGTGGCCAACGCGAAGAATACCTTTCCGGAATCGATGATGCCGGCCTACTACAAGACGACTGGTTTCGTGCGCCCCGGCAAGGCCTTTACCGGCAAGGCGGCGGAAGAGCCGCTGCCGCCGTTGCTGACAGCCCAGCAGATCGAGGATGTCGTTGCCTTCCTTTCGACGCTCAAGGACGAATGATGGCGCGGCACAAGCACGCACAAGGAGACTGACAAGATGCAATTCACGAGACGTGAAACACTGGTCATCGGCGGCGCGGCCGCGGTCGCGGTAACGCTGCCGATGCCGGCGATGGCTTCCAAGACGGATGCCCTGATCGAGGAGTTCACCGGCGGCGCCGAGGTGGCCGATGGTGGCGTGGAACTGGACGCGCCGGAAATCGCCGAGAACGGCAACACCGTGCCGATCGAGGTGGCCGCCGAGGGCGCCTCGGCGATCATGGTTCTCGCGGCCGGTAACCCCGAGCCGCCCGTGGCGACGTTCAACTTCGGTCCGCTGGCCGGGGCGCATCGCGCCAAGACACGGATCCGGCTCGCCAGCACGCAGGACGTGGTGGCGGTGGCCAAGATGGCCGATGGCAGCTTTGCCAAGGCCACCAAGACCGTGAAAGTCACCATCGGCGGCTGCGGCGGCTGAGCGAGAGGAGATAGAGACGATGGCAAAAGGTGTACGCCCCCGCGTGAAAGTTCCCCGGAGCGCTTCGGCCGGTGACACGATCACGATCAAGACCCTGATCAGCCACAAGATGGAGTCGGGCCAGCGCAAGGACAGCGATGGCAACGTCATCCCGCGCTCGATCATCCACAACTTCACCTGCACCTTCAACGGCGAGACGGTCATCGACGTCAAGATGGAGCCGGCGATCTCGACCAACCCGTATTTCGAGTTCGAGGCGAAGGTGCCGGAATCGGGTGAATTCCAATTCACCTGGCACGACGATGACGGGTCGGTCTACGAAACGGCCAAGTCGATCGAGGTTGCCTGAACACGGGCCAGCCAGCCCCCGCGCCGCCGCAACCCGGCGCGGGGTCACGCTAGGGAGGATAAGACTGCATGAAAACCAGAACACTCACAGCCATGGCGGCGATGCTGATCGCGCCCGGGATCGCGATGGCCGATCCGGATGACGACACGCTGATCGTCAATGGCGAGATCGAGATGGTGACCAAGACCGAGGCGCCCGAGCACATGTCGGACACCTACATCGACACGATCATGTCGGGGTGGCATTTCCGGTCGGACGAAACTCAGGCCCTGCAAATGGACGACTTCGACAACTCGGGCATGATCTTCGCCGACGAGGGCCGCGCGCAGTGGAACCGCGAGGCCGGTTCCGAGGGCAAGTCCTGCGCCAGCTGCCACGGGACGCCGGAGGAGAGCATGAAGGGCGTGCGCGCCAGCTATCCCAAGTGGGACGAAGAAGCCCAGGAGGTGCAGACGCTGGCGATGCAGGTCAATGACTGCCGCACCGAGAACATGGGTGCGGAGCCCTACGGCTATACCAGCACCGAGATGGCCAACATGGAGGCGCTGATTTCCGTGCAGTCCCGCGGCATGCCCGTGGACGTGGCCATCGACGGCCCGGTGCGCGAGACGTGGGAGCGGGGCAAGGAGCTCTACTACACCCGCACTGGGCAACTGGAACTGAGCTGCGCGAATTGCCACGAGGACAACTATGGCAACATGATACGCGCCGACCACCTCAGCCAGGGCCAGATCAACGGGTTTCCGACCTACCGCCTGAAGAACGCCAAGCTGAACACCGTTCATGCGCGCTTTAAGGGCTGCGTGCGGGATACCCGCGCCGAGACCTACACGCCCGGGAGCCCGGAATTCGTCGCGCTGGAGCTCTACGTGGCCAGCCGCGGCAACGGCCTTTCGGTCGAAGGACCCTCGGTCAGGAACTGAAGCCAAGGGAGCCCCGCACCGCCCGGACGGTGCGGGGTTTCTCTTACCCAGATACATTCAAAATTCCGCATGTCATGCGGACAAGGACGTGCCAAAGATGATATCCCGCCGCGATTTCCTCCAGGTCAGCATGGCCGCCTCCGCCCTCTTGGGGGCCAGCGGTTTCGGCAACTGGTCGAAACTGGCCGCGCAGCAGGCGCTGAGCCAGGATGACCTGCTGCAGTTCGACAGCTTCGGCAATGTCAGCCTGATCCATATCACCGACATCCACGCGCAATTGAAGCCGATCTATTTCCGCGAACCCGAGATCAATATCGGTGTCGGTGCAAACAAGGGCGACGTGCCGCATGTCACCGGCGCCGAGTTCCGCCGCCGCTACGGGATCGAGGACGGCAGCCCCGCCCACTACGCCCTGACCTATGACGATTTCGCCGCACTGGCGCGCGAATACGGCCGGGTCGGGGGGCTCGACCGCGTGGCGACGGTGGTCAACGCGATCCGTGCCGAGCGGCCGGATGCGCTGCTGCTGGACGGCGGCGACACGTGGCACGGATCCTACACCTGCTACCAAACCCAGGGGCAGGACATGGTCAACGTGATGAACGCCCTCAAGCCCGACGCGATGACCTTCCACTGGGAATTCACGCTGGGGCAGGAGCGCGTGCGCGAACTGGTGGGCGGGTTGCCCTTCGCGGCCCTTGGCCAGAACATTTTCGATGCGATGTGGGACGAACCCGCGGCGGAGTTCGCACCTTACAAGTTTTTCGAGCGCGGGGGCACCAAGATCGCCGTCATCGGGCAGGCGTTTCCCTACATGCCGATCGCGAACCCGGGCTGGATGTTCCCCGACTACAGTTTCGGCATCCGCGACGAGCACATGCAGGCCATGGTCGACGAGGTGCGCGCGCAGGGGGCGGAACTGGTCGTCTGCCTCAGCCACAACGGTTTCGACGTCGACAAGAAGATGGCCGGCGTGGTCAAGGGGATCGATGTGATCCTGACCGGTCACACGCATGACGCCCTGCCCGAGCCGGTGCAGATCGGCGACACCATCCTGATCGCCAGCGGCTCCAACGGCAAGTTCGTCAGCCGCGTGGATCTCGACGTGCGCGACGGCCGCATGCAGGGCTTCCGCCACAAGCTGATCCCGGTCTTCAGCGACGTGATCACGCCCGACCCGGAGATGGCGGCCCTCATCGACGCCGAGCGCGCGCCCTACGCCGACGCGCTGGCCGAGGTGATCGGGCAGACCGACAGCCTGCTCTACCGCCGCGGCAACTTCAACGGCTCGTGGGACGACCTGATCTGCAACGCGTTGCTGTCGGAACGCGAGGCCGAAATCGCCATGTCGCCCGGCGTCCGCTGGGGCCCCAGCCTGATACCCGGGCAGGACATCACGCGCGAGGACATCTGGAACGTCACCTCGATGACGTATCCCGAGGCCTACCGCACCGAGATGACGGGGGAATTCATCAAGGTCGTGCTCGAGGACGTGGCCGACAACATCTTCAACCCCAACCCCTATTACCAGCAGGGCGGCGACATGGTGCGCATCGGCGGCATGGGCTATCACATCGACATCAGCAAGCCGCAGGGCGAGCGGATCTCGGACATGACCCTGCTCAGCACAGGCGAGCCGATAGACCCGGCCCGCAACTACGTCGTGGCCGGTTGGGCCAGCGTCAACGAGGGTACCGAGGGGCCGCCGATCTGGGACGTGGTGGAAAGCCACATCCGCAAGCAGGGCACCGTCAGCCTGCCCGAGAATGACACCGTTACCGTGACGGGCACCTGACCCCGTCGAGTCAAGGAGAGCTGCAAAAATGTCAGAGAGCTTCAGCAACAAGCCGACCTCCCGCCGCGCCTTCCTGCGCGGCAGCGCGGCGGCGGCCGCCGGGGTCGTGGCCGGATC
>NZ_JBISDG010000063.1:0-11469 GCF_044472985.1 Roseovarius salis
GTCCCGCGCCCGCGCGGCGCGCGCCGATGCCGCCGCGGTCGTGCAGCGTGTCACCGGCGTTCTGAAACGCACGCCGGATGGCGGGCGCCTGGGCTGGCGGCTGGACGTGCCCGCGGGCCTGACGCTTGCCATCGACGAAGCCGATCTTGCCGAGGCGCTCGGGGCGCTGGCAGAGAACGCCGCCCGCCACGCCAACGCACAAGTGACCGTGAGCGCGCTGCCGCAGGAGGACCAGGTGCGGCTTTGCATCGCCGATGACGGCCCCGGGATGCCGGCCGCGCGGCTTTCGGCGATGACCGCGCGCGGCACGCGGGCGGACGAGACACAGGGCGGAACGGGTCTGGGTCTTACCATCGCGGCGGAAATCGCGCGCGCGGCGGGCGGTGACATCACGTTGTGCAACGCGCACCCGGGTTTGACGGTCTGCCTCACGCTGCCCCGTTCGACAACGTAGCTGCCATTATCCGGCGCGGCGGCGCCCGGCCGGAAACGGCCCGGCGCGCATTTCCTTCCACTATTCCCGCTACGCTTGACAAAAGTCATGTAGGGCTGATGCGCTGCTGGCTACGAGGTCCGCATGACCCACCAGTGGCCCGGTACCCTGCACGCTGCGATCCTCTCCCTGGCAATGACAATTGCAGGGGGCGTCACCAGCATCTTGCCCGCGCAGCCCCGATGGAAAGCTGATCCATGATAGCCGTTTCACGCCTGATCCTGTCAGGGCTGAGTTGCCAATCGCACGCCGCCGCGCCCCGCACGCGCCGGGTGCTGTCGGGGCGTATCCTGTCCCTTGCCATCGGCCTGCTCATTGCCGTGTTGGTGACGCTGCAGGGCACGTCCGGCGCGCAGGCGCAGGAGCCGGTTCTGGCCCGGTTCATCGACGATGTGGCGCCCGGCGAGCTTGTCGAGGGGGCGGATGCCTTTGGCCCCGTCCGGGACGATCTGCCGGTCGCGCCGTTGATGCGCGACGGTGAGCGGATCGCGTGGGCGTTCATCGCCTCGGACTTCGTGGGCACGACCGGCTATTCCGGCAAACCCATTCACACCATGGTCGCCGTCGACGACGAGGCAATCGTGCGGGGTGTGCATCTCGTCAAGCATTCGGAGCCGATCGTCCTGATCGGTATTCCGGAGTCGAAGATCAAGGCGCTGGCCGCCGACTATGCGGGTCTTGATCTCGTGGCAGAGGCCTCTTCCGGCGGGACGGCCCATGATCTCGATATCATCGCCGGGGCTACCGTGACCGTCATGGTGATCGACGACTCGATCGTGCGCGCCGGCCTGAAGGTGGCGCGCCAACTCGGGCTGGGCGGGCTTGCCGCGCCCGAGGCGCCGAGCGGTCCGCAGACGGAGATCGACCCCGCTGCGACCGCGGCGCAGGACTGGAGGGCGCTGGAGGGCGACGGAACGCTGCGCCGCCTGTCGCTGGATGTGGGGCAGGTGAACGCCGCGTTCGAAGCCGTGGATGACCCGCGTGCCGGCCGGAGGCCCATCAAGGACCCGCCCGAGACCACCTTCATCGAGATGTACATGGGGCTCGTCTCGGTCCCGGCCGTGGGCGAGGCCCTGCTGGGCGAGGCCGAGAATGCCAACCTGCAGTCGTGGCTGGAAGAGGGTGACCATGCCATCATGGTGGCAGGCCGCGGGCTCTATTCCTTCAAGGGGTCGGGGTATGTCCGCGGCGGGATCTTTGACCGTATCGTTCTGATCCAGGGCGATTTGTCGGTGCGGTTCCGGGACAAGATGCACCGGCGGCTGGGCGATGTTGCGGCCGGCGGGGCGCCCGAGTTCAGCGAGACGGACCTGTTCAGGATCCCGGCCGAAACCGGCTTCGACCCGACGAAACCCTTCCGGCTGCAATTGCTGGTGCAGCGCGACGTTGCCGCGATCGAGCGTGTCTTTACCACCTTCGAACTGGGTTACCGGCTGCCGGAGACGTATTTGCGCCCCGCCTCTGCCGCGGGCGCCGCCGGGCCCCGTGCCAAGGAGGCGACGGCCCTGGCCGAACAGGAAGAAAGCGCGGCGCAGGCGGCCCTTTGGAAAAGGATCTGGAAGGACAAGACCGTGGAAATCGCCGGGCTGGCCGCGATGCTGACGGTTCTGACCGGCGCGTTTTTCTTCCAGGGCTTTCTCACGCGGTCCGAGCGGGTGACCTACTGGTTCCGCATGTCCTTCCTGACGGTGACGCTGGTTTTCCTGGGCTGGTACGCCAACGCGCAGCTGTCGGTGGTCAACCTCATGGCCCTGTTCGGGGCTTTGACCACGGATTTCAGCTGGCAGGCATTCCTTCTCGACCCGCTGACGTTCATCCTGTGGTTTGCCGTCGCGGCGGCGCTGATCTTCTGGGGGCGCGGGGCCTATTGCGGATGGCTGTGCCCCTTCGGCGCGCTGCAGGAGCTCAGCAACCAGATCGGCCGCAAGCTGGGCATTCCGCAATGGACCCTGCCCTGGGGCCTGCACGAGCGTCTGTGGCCGCTGAAATACATGATCTTCCTGGGATTGTTCGGCGTCTCGCTCGCATCGATCGAGCAGGCCGAGGCGCTGGCCGAGGTCGAGCCGTTCAAGACCGCAATCGTGCTGAAATTCATGCGCGCATGGCCCTTCGTGGCCTATGCCGCCGCACTGCTCATCGCGGGCCTGTTCGTGGAACGGTTCTATTGCCGGTATCTCTGCCCGCTTGGCGGGGCGCTCGCGATCCCGGCGCGTCTGCGCATGTTCGACTGGCTGAAACGGTACAAGGAGTGCGGGAACCCCTGCCAGACCTGTGCGAACGAATGCTTCGTGCAGGCGATCCACCCCACCGGCGAGATCAACCCGAACGAATGCCTGAACTGCCTGCACTGCCAGGTGCTCTACCAGTCCACGACCAAATGCCCCGTCGTCATCAAGCGTCTCAAGCGGCGCGACGCGGCCTCGCGCGGGGCCGCCGAGGCGGGCCGGGCGATTCACAACCATCCAAACCTGAAGGAGAAGTCAAATGTCTGACGACACATCGAGAAAAGGCATAAGCCGGCGGAGCATGCTGGGGGCCACCGCGGGTGGCGCGGCACTGCTCGGCGGTGCCGGGGGCGCGCGTCTTGCGCTTCTGGGCGGCGCGACGGGGGCGGTCACCGCCGCGGGCACCGGCGCGGCCAAGGCCGCCGAGGGCGCGCTGTCTCCCGTTCCCGGCGAGCTTGACGACTACTACGGCTTCTGGTCCTCGGGCCAGACCGGCGAACTGCGTATCCTGGGCTTTCCGTCCATGCGTGAATTGATGCGCGTCCCGGTGTTCAACCGCTGCTCGGCCACCGGCTGGGGCCAGACCAACGAGAGCCTGAAGATCCTCGAGGACGGCATGCTGCCGGAAACCAGGGCGTTCCTGGCGGCGCAGGGCAAGCGCGTTCATGACAACGGCGACCTGCACCACCCGCACATGTCGTTCACGGACGGCACCTATGACGGCCGCTACCTGTTCATGAACGACAAGGCCAACACGCGGGTGGCGCGTGTACGCTGCGACGTCATGAAATGCGACAGGATCGTCGAGATCCCCAACGCCAAGGCGATCCACGGCCTGCGCCCGCAGAAATTCCCGCGCACCGGCTACGTTTTTGCCAACGGCGAGGACGAGGTGCCGATGGTCAATGACGGAACCGTGCTGGACGAGCCCGACAAGTACGTGAATTTCTTCACGGCGCTGGACGGCGACACCATGGAAATCCCGTGGCAGGTGATGGTGTCGGGCAACCTCGACAACACGGACTGCGATTATCAGGGCAAATACGCCTTCTCGACATCCTACAACTCGGAAATGGGCATGAACCTTGCCGAGATGACCGCGAACGAGATGGACCACGTGGTCGTCTTCAACATCAAGGAAATCGAGAAGGGGGTGGAGAACGGCGATGTCCAGATGATGAACGGCGTGCCCGTCATCGACGGGCGCAAGGAGCGGAACAAGAAATACACCCGCTACATCCCCATCCCCAACAGCCCGCACGGCATCAACACCGCGCCCGACGGCGTGCACGTGGTGGTGAACGGAAAGCTGTCGCCGACCTGCTCGGTGATCGACGTGCGCAAGCTCGATGCGCTGTTCGAGGAGGATGCCGACCCGCGGTCCGCGATCGTGGCCGAACCCGAACTCGGGCTCGGGCCGCTTCATACCGCCTTCGACGGCAAGGGTTTCGCCTATACCACCTTGTTCCTCGACAGCCAGATGGTGAAATGGGATATCGCCAAGGCCGTTCGCGCCTATGCCGGCGAGGACGTGACCCCCATCGTGTCCAAGGTCGATGTGCACTATCAGCCCGGCCATAACCACACCACCATGGGCGAGACCAAGGAGGCCGATGGCCGGTGGCTCGTGTCGCTCAACAAGTTTTCCAAGGACAGGTTCCTGAATGTGGGGCCGCTCAAACCGGAAAACGAGCAGATCATCGACATCTCGAGCGATGAGCTGAAGGTCGTGCATGACGGCCCGACCTTTGCCGAGCCGCATGATGTCATCCTCGTGCGCCGCGACATCGTGAACCCCGTCAACGTGTGGGACCGCAACGATCCGATGTGGGCCGATACCCGCAAGCAGGCAGAGGCCGACGGCGTGAATATCGACGAATGGGCCGATACCGTCATCCGCGACGGCAACAAGGTGCGCGTCTACATGTCGAGCCAGGCGCCGACCTTCTCGCTGGAGAAGTTCGAGGTGACCGAAGGCGACGAGGTGACGGTCATCGTCACGAACCTCGACGACATCGACGACGTCAGCCATGGCTTCACGCTCAACAACCACGGGGTGGCGATGGAGATATCGCCCCAGCAAACGGCGTCGGTGACTTTCACGGCGGCCAAGCCCGGGGTGTACTGGTACTACTGCCAGTGGTTCTGCCACGCGCTCCACATGGAGATGCGCGGCCGGATGCTGGTCAAGCCGAAGGGCGCCTGAATCAATGCTTCTCCGCCTGATACTGCTGCTCGCAATCGCCGCGCCCGTCGCGTATGCCGATACCTTGCGCGTGCCGGCAGAAGGCGGAGCATTGCGTGATGCCGTCGCCGGGGCTGCCCCCGGCGACGTGCTCGTCCTGTCGCCGGGCCGTCATGACGGGCCGGTGACGCTGTCGCGATCCGTCACGCTGGACGGGCGGGGCAAGGCCACCGTCGATGCCGGCGGCGAGGGATCGGTCATCACCGTGACCGGTGACGACATCACCGTGCGCGGTCTCACCATCGTGGGGTCGGGCAGCGACCACCAGACCATCGATTCCGGTGTGCAACTGACCAGGACGGCCCGACGCGCCGTGATCGAGGACAACCGGATCGTCGGGAACCTGTATGGCGTGGACATCCACGGCGCAGATGACAGCGTCGTGCGCGGCAACACGATCGAGGGCCGGCAGGACCGTCGGATGAACGACCGGGGCAACGGTGTCTACGTCTGGAATGCCCCCGGTGCGAAGGTGATCGGCAACGACATCCGCTTTGGTCGTGACGGGATCTTCGTGAACACGTCACGCGACAACCTGTTCCGTGACAACCTGTTCCGCGACCTGCGTTTCGCCGTGCACTACATGTATGCCAATGACAGCGAGGTGTCGGGGAACGTCTCGATCGGGAACCATCTCGGCTATGCGCTGATGTTCTCGGACCGCGTCAAGGCGCTGGACAACATTTCGCTGAACGACCGCGACCACGGTCTGATGCTGAATTACGCCAACAGCTCGGACCTGCGCGGCAATCTCGTCCGCGGGTCGCACAAATGCACCTTCATCTACAACGCCCACCGCAACCTCATGGTCGGCAACCGCTTCGAAGGCTGTGACATCGGAATCCATTTCACCGCCGGATCGGAGCGGAATGCCCTGACGCGCAACGCCTTCGTGGGCAACCGGACCCAGGTCAAGTACGTCGGGACCACCGACGTGGAGTGGAGCTATGAAGGCGTCGGCAACTACTGGTCGGATCACTCGGCCTTCGACCTCGACGGCGACGGCATCGCGGACAGCCCGTTCCGGCCCAACGACCTGATGGATCATATCCTGTGGTCGCAGCCCGCCGCCGAGCTTCTGGTGGGGGCCCCGGCCGTGCAGCTTGTCCGCTGGTCGCAGTCCAGCTTTCCCGCCACGCTGCCCGGGGGCGTTCTCGACAGCAACCCGCCGATGGAACCGGTACGGATCGATGTGCCGAAGGCAGTTGCAGAAATGGCCAAGCAAAGCGCCGGCAAATGGCGCAATGGAAAGACAGATGACTCGGAGTTTGACCCTCTCGCAGCTCACTAAGAGCTACCATGGCACGCAGGTTCTGCGTGACATCTCGCTCGATGTCGCCGCCGGCGAACGGGTGGCCCTTCTGGGGCACAACGGTGCGGGAAAATCCACGATGATGAAGATCATCCTCGGGCTCGTGCCGCACGACCGGGGCGAGGTGCGCGTGCTGGGCGCGCCGCCGGGGTCGGCGGCGGCGCGGGCCGGCGTGGCCTATCTGCCGGAAAACGCCGCCTTTCATCCCGCGCTGACGGGGCTGGAACAGATCCGCCATTACCTGCGCCTGCGCGGCCGGCCCGCCCGGCTGGCCGGAGATCTGCTCGACCGTGTCGGGCTTGCGGATGCCGGCAAGCGCCGCATCGGCACCTATTCCAAGGGGATGCGGCAACGGATCGGGCTGGCGCAGGCCCTGATCGGCACGCCGCGGCTTTTGGTGCTGGACGAGCCGACCAGCGGTCTCGACCCGGTCTCGCGGCGGGATTTCTATGCCTTGCTGGACGATCTGGCCGCCGAGGGCGCGTCTGTCCTGCTTTCCAGCCACGCGCTGACAGAGGTCGAGGCGCGCACCGACCGTCTGGTCATCCTCTCGCGGGGGGAATTGGTCACGCAGGGCAGCCTGGACGATCTGCGCCGGCAGGCGGCGCTGCCGATACGCCTGCATGTCACGCCGCAAGAGGGGCGGGGCACGGCGCTGGCCGAGGCGCTTCCGCAGGCGCGGCTGAACGGCACGGGGCTGCAGCTGAACTGTGCGCAGGACGACAAGCTTGCAACGCTTTCGCGGATCACGGGCCTGGGCGAGATGGTGCGCGATATCGACGTGATCCCGCCCAGCCTCGAAGACATCTACAGTCATTTCAGCCGGAGGGACGGCCAATGATCCGGGTTCTGGCAACGGCCTCGACCGAGTTCCTGATCGCCCTGCGCAATCGCTGGGTGGCTATCGCGATCGCCATGATGGTGATCTTCTCGCTGGTGCTGTCGGCGGCCGGGTCCGCGCCGACCGGGGCGCTCGGGGTCGACAGGCTGTCGGTGACGGTCGCCAGCCTGACGTCGCTGTCGGTCTACCTCGTGCCCCTGGTGGCGCTGCTGATGTCCTTTGACGGTGTCGCGGGCGAGGTCGAGCGGGGCACGCTGCCGCTGGTGCTGACCTACCCGGTCTCGCGCGCCGAGCTGTTGCTCGGCAAGCTTCTGGCGCATCTGGCCGTGCTCACGCTGGCCGTGGTCGCCGGCTATGGCAGCGCCGCGGCGGCTGCTGTCTCGGTGGATGCCGACGCGGTGCAGGGGGTGCCTGCGCTCTGGCGGCTGATGTGGTCATCGGTCCTGCTCGGGGCGGCCTTTCTCGGCCTTGGCTATGCGCTGTCGGCCCTGTCGCGGCGGCCGGCCGGTGCGGCCGGCCTTGCCATCGGGCTCTGGCTGGTGATGATCGTGCTTTACGATCTCGGCCTGTTGGCCGCGGTCGTCACCGATGGCGGCGGGTGGTTCACGACCCGGTTGTTCCCGTGGTTGCTGGTCGCCAACCCCGCCGACGCGTTCCGGCTGTTCAACCTCGCCGCGTCGGACGCGACGGCTGCCGCGTCCGGCGTCGCGGGGGCGGCGGATGCCATCCCGCCGGCCCATGCGCTCGTCTCTTTGGTGCTGTGGCCCTTGCTCGGGCTGGCCGGGGCGGTCGCCATCTTCAAAAAGGTGACACCATGAAACGCTTGCTTTGCGGTCTCTGCCTCGTCGCGCTGGCCGCCTGCCGGGATGACACCGCGGAAATACCCGAGGCGGTCACCATGACCGCCAGCGCGGTGGGGCATTACTGCCAGATGAACATGCTCGAACACCCCGGCCCCAAGGCACAGGTGCATCTGCAGGGGCTGCCTGGGGCGCCGCGCTTCTTCAGCCAGGTCCGCGACGCCATCGCGTATCTGCGCATGCCCGAGCAAAGCCACGAGATCGCCGCCGTCTATGTCAGCGACATGGGCGCGGCCCCGAGCTGGGAGTCACCGGGCCGCGACAACTGGATCGCGGCGGGCAGCGCGGTCTACGTGCTGGGATCGGGCCGCGTGGGCGGTATGGGCGCGCCCGAGGTGGTGCCCTTTGCGGATGCGGTGGCCGCGGATGATTTCATCAGTCGTCATGGCGGCCGGCGCGTGGCACTGGCCGACATCCCCGATGATGCCGTTCTCGCACCCGTGGCGCAAAAGCGCGAAGAAACCACCGAGGATGACGATTTCGCCGAGCGCTTGCGCGCCCTGTCGACCGAAAGGACCAACTGAGATGCAGACCCTGTCCCGCCGCCGGTTTCTTGCCATTGCCGCTTGCACCGCGGTCTTCGGAACGCGGTCTGCCGCGGCGCCGGAACTCACGCAGTGGCGGTCCACCGCGCTGGGCGCGCGCACGACGCTCAGCCTGGCGCATCCCGAGGCTGCAAGTATCGCCGAAAGTGTCTTTGCCGAGCTGCGCCGTCTTGAGGACATCTTCAGCCTGTACAGGCCGGGCTCGTCGCTCAGCCGGTTGAACCGCGACGGCAAGTTGGCCGCGCCGCCCTTCGAGCTGCTGGACTGCCTCAGCCTGTGCGCGCGTATTCACGCGGCCAGCGACGGCATGTTCGACCCCACGGTGCAGCCACTGTGGGCGGCATATGCGCGTTACCATGCCGGCACGCCGGGCCCCGCCGGGATCGAGACGGCGCGCGCGCTTGTCGGTTGGCACGGGGTGTCGTTCGACAGCGGCGCGGTGCGCTTTGACCGTTCCGGCATGGCGGTGACGCTGAATGGCATCGCGCAGGGCTATATCGCTGATCGCATCGCCGGTCTGCTGAGGCGCGAGGGTCTGACCGACGTGATGGTGGACACCGGAGAATTGCACGCGCTCGGGGGGCATCCGGATGGCGGCGCGTGGCCCGTCACCCTGGAAACCGTCGGCGGCACCCCCGCGGGCAGCACGCATCTGCGCGATGCGGCCATGGCCACCTCCGCCCCGGCCGGCACACGGTTCGGCGACAGGGCGCAGGCCGGTCACATCCTCGACCCGGCGGCCGGCCGTCCCGCACGGGCGCGCTGGCGTCTCGTCAGCGTCACCGGGCCGAGCGCCGCGCTGGGCGACGGCCTGAGCACGGCCGCATGCCTTATGCAGGACCAAGAGGCGATCACCTCGGCCGTGGCCCGGTTCCCGTCGATGTCGCTGGCGCATTTGTCCTGAGTCCGCGACCGCGCCGCGACGGGGCAGGGCCCGGCCGACCTGCGGGCAGACTTCACCGGTTTCGGCCCGATCATCTCTCGGCCCGCCGCGCCGGGCGCTCCGGCGGGCCGAGCTGGCCGCGTTTTCAGTTTTCCTTTGCCCCGCTGACCGGGAACCCCAGCTCGGCCCACGCATCGTAGCCGCCTTTCATGCTGGAGGCGTTGACGTAGCCAAGCTGGTGCAACAGCGGAATGGCCAGTGCCGAGCGGTGCCCGGACTTGCAGTAGACGGCGATGATCGCCGACTTGTCCGCGGGCAGTTTCGCAAGCCCCGGCTGCGTGGCCAGTTCGGTCAGCCGGACAAGCGTCGCGCCCTCGATCACCCCGTTTTCCCATTCCTCGGGTTTGCGCACATCAAGGTAGACGACCGGCACGCCGGCATCGCTGCTGGCCTTGAAGGCGTCGGCACCCTGAACGGCCCATTGCGGCGTCATGTCCCGCGCATGGATGAGCGCGGCGGTCCAGCGGTCCAGATCATCGCTGTCGAGCCCGTCGGCGCCCGCGGCGGCCGGTTGCGGACCCAAGGCGAGCATCGCCACCGTAATCGCTGATTTCAAATGGATTTTCATGGTCACTCGGTCCTCTTTTTGCAGCATTCTTGCGCTCTGCCGGGCGTCACGGCCACGGCAGGATCACGTCGCGGTTCGCCGCAGGGCCGCGCGGCGAAAGGTCTTCCGCGCCAAGGAAGAGGCTGTCATCCTCGTGGCAGGCCGCGCAGCTCCTGTTCTGTGGTGTTCGCCGCCGGATGTTGTGCGGCGCCGCCGTTTTCCAGTTCGGGACGTCATCGAAAGCGGGCATCAGGCCGGATCCGAAATGGTCGAAACTGTCGCGGGCGACGGGGTTGTGGCGCAAGGTGGTGATGCCGTGGGGATGATCCTGCGGTGTCGCCCGGCCGATCCGCAGCATCATCTCGGCTGCGCCCGCCCTGCGGAAATAGGCCCCGTCCTCCTCGCCGGTGTGGCAGTCGAAGCAGTTTTGATAGGGCTGGCCATGACAAACCTGGCAGGAGACATCGCGATGCATGTCGCCATGGGCGGGAATGTCGCTGTCCGCGGTCACCGCGTGGCAGTCGCCGCATTGCGCGCGCCCCGCCACCTGCCAGCGGGACTGGTAGAGCCGGCCGTCACCATGCAGGTCGTTGGTGTGGCAATCGAGGCAATGCATCCCTGCCTCGAAATGAACGTCGGGGGCCAGCCCGGCGAACCGACCGAGGTATTCGCCGCCCGCGCGGGTGCCGTGACAGAGCGCGCAGCTATCCCTCATCGGCGCGCGGCGCAGGAACTCGTGCCCCTTGATCAGACCGCCGCCGACGGCGTCGGGAAGCGCCACGTGGCAGTCCCCGCAGGTGGTGTGGCAGGTGGCGCAATCAGCCTGCCAGACGGTCGCGAGGGGGGCGGACATTTCCCCGCCGCTGCGCAAGCGCAGGGCATGCGCCATTCCGTTCAGCGTGTGGTGCAGGCTGGTTTCGTGACGCGCGACGATCTCCGCGTGGCAAGAGGCGCATGTCACGGTGGGATCTTGCAGGCCGGCATGCGCGTCCTCCCGGCTTGTTGCGGTGGCGTCGCCGCCATGGCAACCGGTGCAGCCCAGCATGCCATGCAGGCTCGCCGGGAAGCCGGGATTCACGAAATATCCCAGGAACGGCGGCCGCGACGGCGCGGTGGCGCACCCGCCTGCGGCGGGTGGGTCGGGCGGATCGATCATCCCGATCAGACGGCCGGCATCGGCATGACAGCGCAGGCACCCGTCCTCGGCCGCGTGCGGCGCGGGGCCCTCTGCGGCGGCATCCAGCCCGTTGAGCCATCTTTCCGTCTCGGCCACGAGTGCTGATGGGCCCACGCAGTCGGCGGGCCCGGCCGCGGTTTGTGCCCCGGATGCAAGTGGCATCGCGGCCAGCAGGGCGCACCATGCCGCGGACAGCAGCCCGCCCCGGCGGCGCGGGGCGGGGGGGGCCCCCGGCCGCCCTACCTTTTTCCACACCCCCCCAACATCCCCCCGCCGATACC
>NZ_JBISDG010000064.1:0-11348 GCF_044472985.1 Roseovarius salis
GATCGCGCTCGTCGTGCCGGAGCTGCGCCTTGCGGCCGGCGCCGACGACCTGCCGCCGGCGCTCCGGCGGCGGATGGCCGAGCTGCCCGAGCCGTTGCACGGACTCCCCGCAGGCCCGGAGGCGCTGGCGGCGATGGCCGATGCGGTGGCATGCTTGGGCTGGCTGGAGGCGGCACGCGACCGGATCGGTCTGGCCGGGCGTCCCGTGCTGGGCGGCACGGCGGCGGGGGCGCTCACCGCGTTCAACGTGGCCTACGCCGCTCCCGCCATCGGTCTGGACCGGCCCGAGCCGGGCGGGATCCTCAGCTACTCGGGCGGGTTCGCCTGGCCCGGCCTGTTCGTTCCGGGCCGGTACCCGGTATTCGCCTTGCACAACCCCTTCGATACGCGCATCCCCGTCCAGTCCGTCAGGCGCCTGGCCGAGACCGATCCGGACGTCGAGTTGATCGAGGCGTTTGATCATGGGCCGGGAACGCTGCGTGTCTGGCCACAGGAGCCGAGGGATCACGTGTTCGGCCGAATCCGGACGCTGGTGCAGGAATGGAGCGGTGGCACCCCCTCCTAGCCGCCGGTCCAAAGGGCCGGGCGGTCGGAACCGGAGTTTTGCAAAACTCCGGCCCGGAAAATTGCAATTTTCCGCACCGTTTTCTTCGAAGAAAACGGCGTTCGGGTCCGAACCGCGGGATCTGTTGGGCACAGGGGAGTTGGCATGTCCCGGTTCGGACAACCGCCCCACCTGCGGGCGCCGCGCCGGCCGAGCCGGTCAAAATCATCCGCGCGGGCGCATTGGTGCTTTCAACTCGCGGGCTGAAGGCTTAGATACGGTTGACGAAAATCCGAGGGACGCGCACAAACGTGTCCCGACCATGGGAGAAAGAGCATGCTGAACAATATCGGCCTTCCGGGCCTTCTCTTGATCGCCGTTGTCGTGCTGGTGCTTTTCGGCCGCGGCAAGATCTCGTCGCTGATGGGCGAGGTGGGCAAGGGCATCACCTCGTTCAAGAAGGGCGTTGCAGAGGGCAACAAGGAAATCGAGGACAGCTCGGAGGAGGCGGAGGAAACCGCCAAGGACGTCACCCCCGAGAACGAAAAAGACAAGGTTTGATCCCCTAGATGCTTGACCTTGGCTGGACCGAGCTGCTGGTCATCGGCATCGTCGCGCTGATCGTCGTCGGGCCGAAAGACCTGCCCGGCATGTTCCGGGCGGTGGGCAATTTCGTCGGCAAGGCGAAGCGCATGGCGCGCGATTTCAGCAAGGCCATGAACGACGCGGCAGACGACGCAGGGGTCGGCGACGTGAAGCGGTCGTTCGACACCGCCTCCAACCCGATGAAATCGGCCATGAACGAAGTGAAGCAATCGACTGAGAGCTTCACCGAGCGGACGATGGCCGGCCCGAAGAAGAATCTCGATCCCGAGCGCGAGGAACAGGCGGAGAAAATCCGCAAGCGGTCCGCCGAGATGGCGCAGGAGCGCCAGGCGCGCGAGGCCGAGGAAAAGGCCGCCGAAGACGTGTCATCTGCATCCGCCGCGGACGGTGACGGGGCGGACGGGGAAAGTACCCCCCGGCCGCAGCCGGAGACCCCGGACGAGCCGAGCCGCGAGAAAACCGCCAGCAAGCCGGCCAAGCGCGAGACCCCGGCCAGTGACGCAGCCGGGGACGACGCATGAGCCGCACCGACGACGAGATCGAGGACAGCGCAGCGCCGCTGATCGAGCACCTTACCGAGTTGCGCACGCGCCTCATCCGCTGCGTGGTGGCGTTCCTGATCGGCATGATCATCTGTTTCGCCGTCGCGACGCCGATCTTCAACTTCCTCACGGATCCCCTTTGCGACGTTCTGGCCGAACGCGGTCAGGACTGTGACCTGATCTTCATCAAGCCGCAGGAAGGTTTCTTCGTGGCGATCAAGGTCTCGCTTCTGGGCGGCTTCATCCTCGCCTTCCCCTACATCGCCGGGCAGATGTGGCGCTTCGTGGCGCCGGGGCTCTACAAGTCGGAAAAGGGGGCATTCCTGCCCTTCCTGGTGGCGTCACCCTTCATGTTCCTGCTGGGGGCCGCGTTCGCGTTCTACGTCGTCACGCCGCTGGCATACGACTTCTTCCTCGGCTTCCAGCAGTTCGGCTCCGAGGGGCAGGCGGTGCCGCAGGGCGATCCGCAGAACGCGCCGGGGCTCAGCGTCGTGTTCCAGGGGTCCGCGCAGGAATACCTCAACCTCACCATCAAGTTCATCGTCGCGTTCGGGCTGTGTTTCCAGTTGCCCGTGCTTTTGACGCTGATGGGCAAGGCGGGGCTTGTCGGTGCCGAGGGGCTGCGCACCATGCGCAAATATGCCGTTGTGGGCATCCTTGTGCTGGCCGCGCTCGTCACGCCGCCGGACGTGATCACGCAGGTGATCCTGTTCGTCGTGGTGTACGGTCTTTACGAGATCTCGATCTGGCTGGTGGCACGTGTCGAGCGCAAGCGCGAGGAGCAGCTGCGCGCGCAGGGGCTGTGGTTCGACGAAGACGACGAGGACGCCGAAGACGACCCCCTCATGGCCGAGTTCGACGAGGACGAGGACGACAACGGGACAGGCGAGCCGCGGGATGGCGAGGGCCGCCCGTGACCGACCCGCTGGAGCGGATCGCCGCGGCGCTTGAGCGCATGACCCCGGCCCCCGTCGCCGCGCCGGATTTCAGCGCCGCCGACGCGTTCGTCTGGCATGTGGATCCCGACCGGCTGGAACCAGTGGGGCGCGTGAACCGCGTGGACATGGCGCTGCTCGTCGGTATCGACCGGGCGCGTGACACGCTGCTGGAAAACACGCGCCAGTTCGCGAGGGGGCACGCGGCGAACAACGCGCTGCTCTGGGGCGCGCGGGGGATGGGAAAATCCTCGCTCGTCAAGTCGGTGCACGCGGCCATCCTCGCCGAGGGGTTGCCGCTCAAGATCGTGGAGTTGCAGCGCGAGGATCTCGCCAGCGTCGGGCGGCTCTTGAACCTGTTGCGCGACGCCGAGGCGCGGTTCCTGCTTTTCTGCGACGACCTCAGCTTTTCCCATGACGACCAGCATTACAAATCGCTCAAGGCGGTTCTGGATGGCGGGATCGAGGGGCGACCCGAAAACGTGGTATTCTATGCCACGTCCAACCGTCGCCACCTGATGCCCCGTGACATGATCGAGAACGAACGGTCCACTGCCATCAGCCCGTCGGAGGCTGCCGAGGAAAAGGTTTCGCTGTCGGACAGGTTCGGGTTGTGGCTGGGGTTCCACCCGTGCGGGCAGGACGAATACCTGGCCATGATCCGCGGCTATTGCGATGCATACGGCGTGGACATCGATGATGACACGCTGCGCGCCGAGGCGATCGAGTGGCAGGCCACGCGGGGCGGCAGATCGGGCCGGGTGGCATGGCAGTTTTTCACGGATCTGGCCGGTCGCCGGGGCGTGAAGATCTAGCGTGCCTGCGTGCCTGCGCGCCGCGTTCGTGCCCGGACGACGGCACAGGGTCGCTGCCGCTCATCGACCCTTGCGGGTCTCTTCGCGAAGACAGCCGTCAGGCTGGATGAGCGGGCCGGAAACCCCGGCGGCCGGGATTACTCCAGATACGGGTTGGGATCGACGCTGTCGAATCCTTCGCGCACCTCGAAATGGACCGCCGCCGCGCCATCGCCGCGGATCTCGGCCAGCTTGTCGCCGCGCCCCACGCTGTCGCCCTTCGAAACGGACACGTTCGCGAGATTGGAGTACACCGTCAGCAGGTTGTCGGGGTGCTTGACCACGATGATCGGCACGCCGTTGGTATCCTCTGTGATGGCGGCGACGGTTCCCGATGCCGCTGCCGTGACCGGTGTTCCGGGGGCGGCGGCGATATCGATCCCGTCGTTCTTGCCCTTCTGGTAGTCGCGGATGATGTCGCCGCGCACGGGCATGCTCATGCGTGCGCCGGTGCCAGGCTCCGGCTCGCTGAGGTCGGGGGCGGCGGTTGTCTCCACCGGCTCCGAGGCCGGCGCCGTGTCGTCCTCGGGCAGGGGCTTCGAGGCGCTTGGCGGTTCGGGCACCTCGGTGCCTTCGCCGGGCAGCGTTGTGGTCAGGGTCTCTTCGTCGTCGCCGGCCTCCGCCTCTTCGACCCCGGGCTTCAAGGCGCTGCGCGGCTCGTCCGGAAGCGCCACGGGAATGAGAAGATACTGGCCCTCGCGCACGGTGAAATCGCTGTCCAGGCCGTTCCAGTCGGCGAGGCTGCGCACGGAGATATCATAGAGCCGGGCGATCGAATAGGCGGTCTCGCCGCGTTCGACCTTGTGACGTACCGGTTCCACCCCGGAAACGCCCTGCGGTTGCCGCTGTGACGGGGCCGGCTCCAGCGCGGTGGTCTCCACGTCCGTCCCGGCGTCGGCCTCGGCCTCGTCTATGGCGTCGCCGGCCAGCGTGGCGATGTCCACGCCGCCCGGCGTGATCGGTCCGCCCTCGGGCTCTGACACGCGTTCGGGCAGGGCGAGGATTTCTCCGTCGCGAAGCTGGTCCTGCGGTTCCAGCCCGTTGAAGCTTGCCAGCCGCCCGGCATCCGATCCGATGCGGGCCGCCACGGAGGCGACGGTATCGCCGCGCCGGGCCACGGCCACCTGATAGCCGGGATAGGAAATGATTCCGCGCGCATCGGGGGCCGGGCGGTCCGCTGTCGCGCTGCGGGCCGCCTCGGTGGTGCTGGGCGCGTTGCCGAACGCGCCGCGCAGGTCGAAATCCATTCCGCCGTTGCCGCAGCCTGTGGCAAGGATCAGCGCGGCGCTAGCCAGGAACATGGCGGGTCGGCGGGAAATTCTCATCTCGGTCGGGCCCTCGTCTGCTGCGGTTCGTTCACGCGCCCCGCCGTGCCGGGGGCTGCTGGTTGCGCCGTCTATACTGTCACTTCGCGGTTCCGTCTACCCGCCGTCGCGCCCCAGACCCTCTACCAGCGGTACGAAGCGGACCGGCAGGATTTCCTCGTAGTCCAGCCCGTCCTCTCCGCGCGTGACCCGGATGAGGCTCTGAACCGCGTCCGACTGGCCGACGGGCAGGACCATGATGCCACCCACCTTCAGTTGCGCCAGCAACGGCCCGGGCGGATCCTCGGCGGCGGCGGTCACGAGAATGCGGTCGAACGGCGCCTGGTCGGGCAGGCCGAAACTGCCGTCCGCGGTTACCGCGGTGATGTTTGTCAGGTCCATCTGGCGGAAGATCTCGGTTGACTGGACAACAAGGCGCTTGTGCCGGTCCACCGTGTAGACGCGCCGTGCCAGCTGGCTGAGGATCGCCGCCTGGTAGCCCGACCCGGTGCCCACCTCCAGCACCTTGTCGCGGGGCGTCACCTTCAGCGCTTGCGTCATCAGCCCGACGACCGAGGGCTGCGAGATCGTCTGCCCGCAGGCGATCGGCAGCGGCATGTCCTCGTAGGCGCGTGCCGCGAAGTGGCCGCGTACGAAGTGGCCGCGATCGGTCTTTTCCATCGCCGAAAGAACGCGCTCATCCGTCACCCCGCGCGAGCGCAGCGCGAAGAGGAATTGCATCTTGCGTTCGGCGGTATCGGCGGGTTCGCGGGTCATTCGATGGCCTTCAGCGCCTCCAGCGCGTCGTGTGCGGTGAGGTCGGCGCGCATCGGCGTGACGGAGATGTATCCCCGCAGGTTCCAGTCGGCGTCGGACCCTTCCGAGGTTGGCTGCTGCTGCGGCGCCCCGGTGACCCACAGGAATCGCCGCCCGGAGGGCGAAGTCGTCGGCTGCACGCCGAACCCCATGTCGCGACGGAACCCCTGCCGCGCCGCGCGGATGCCCTTGACACCGGAGGCCGGGGTAGGGGGGAAGTTGACATTGTAGAAGATGCCGTAGTCGTCCCGCGTCCACACACCCTGGTCGAGCAGCCGGCGCAGCGTGTCGAGCCCGTGAACGCGGGCGGCTTCGAACTGGTCGTCGAGATCCTTGTTTTCCGGCCCGTAATACTGGCTGAGCGCCACCGCCGGAACCCCCTGGAGGGCTGCCTCCATCGCGCCGCCGAGCGTTCCGGAATAGAGCGCGTTCTCGGCGGCGTTGTTGCCCCTGTTCACGCCGGACAGCACCAGGTCGGGCCGCGCATCCATCACGTCGTGCAGCGCCGCGAGCACGCAGTCGGCAGGGGATCCCTGCGCTGCATAGCGCCGGTCTCCCATGCGCGAAATCATCATGGGCTGGGTAAAGGAAATGGCATGCCCGACCCCCGACTGCTCGAAGGCCGGTGCAACCGTCCAGACCTCGCCCGAACTGCCGGCCAGCTCTTGCGCGATATCGTGCAGGACAGCCAAGCCCGGCGCGTTGATCCCGTCGTCATTGGTGATGAGAATGCGCACTCTGCCAACCCCCTGATGGTCTCGGTCTTGTGTAGCGGCGGTAACCCGCCCGGGCAAGCCGCCGGTGAGCCCTGTTACCGTGCGGGATCTATAATGAACGGGCGTTCAGATCATGGCCAGCAGCCGCGCCGCCTCGTCCTCGGGCCGGGCCAGGACGCTGCGATCCTCGCCCGGGTGGAAACGGCCGCGGGTCGCGGTGGCCATCGGGCGTGGCTCCAGCACGTGGATCTTGGGCCCGGTCCTTGCGCTTTCCGCCTGCCAGCTGCGCGCCAGCGCGATCTGCGCGGCCTTGGTGGACCCGTAGGCGGCGTAGAACTTCTCGCCCCCGCGCGGGTCGTCGAAAAACAGCGCCGTGCCGCCGGAGCCAAGCAATGGCGCCACGTAGTGGACAAGCCGCCCCGTGGCGGTGATGTTGACGGCGACGGATTTCTCGAGATCCTTGGTATCGACATGCGCCGCGGGGCTGAGCGGGGCGGCGTGTACCGCGCAATGCGCCCAAAGGTCCAGACGCCCCCAGCGGTCATGGATGGACCGGCAGAGCTGGGCCATGGCATCCGCCCGGGTGATGTCCATGGGGGCCAGTGTCGCGTGACCGCCACGGGCGCGGATGCGGTCATCCAGCTCTTCCAGTGCGCCTGAGGTCCGGGCCACGGCGATGACGTGATGTTCAGGCGCCAACGCCTCGGCCAGCGCCGCGCCAAGGCCGCGCGAGGCGCCGGTCACCAGCGCGATCCGGGGTGTATCTGTCTCGGTCATGGGCCGGTCCATTCCCATTGTGGCACGCATGAATCAAGTGCTATCGCTTGACTCTGACGCCGCAGGCGCGAAAAACACGTGCACGACGCAAAAAAGCAAAGGACACGAGGACCATGCGCGACACCACTCTTGCCGGGGCCGTGATCGGCACGGACAGCATTCTGAAAAAGGCCGCCCTCGTTCTGGGCGGGACCCTCTTCATCGCGATCGCGGCACAGGTTAGCGTGCCGTTCTTTCCCGTGCCCATGACGCTGCAGACGCTGGCGGTGCTGATCGTCGGGCTGACGTTCGGGGCGCGGCTCGGCGCGGTCACGCTGGTCGCCTATCTGGCCGAGGGCGCGATGGGACTGCCGGTATTCGCCAACGCGATGTCCGCGCCCGCGCTTGTCGGGCCGACGGCCGGCTTCCTGTTCGGCTTTGTGGCCATGGCGTGGCTGTCCGGGCTGGCGGCCGACCGCGGGCTGACGCGCGGCGTGGTCTCGACCGCGCTTGTCGCCGCCGGCGTTTCGGCGCTGCTCTACATCCCCGGCGTGGCGTGGCTTGCCACGTTCATCGGGGCCGGAAAGGCCGTGTTTGCCGGGATGGTGCCGTTCCTTCTGGGCGACGCGATCAAGGCCGTCATCGCCGCGATGGTCGTCTGGGGCGGCTGGAAGGCGCTGCAGGCCAGAAAAGGCTGAGGCCCGGGGCGCGCGCGCACGCGCCACTGCGCCCATCACCATGACGAACGCCGCCCCGCGGGGCGGCGTTTTTCACGGGGTGTGACGGGGTGAAAGGCGCGTGCATTACACCGTGGCGCCGCCGTGTCACTCGGCGGCCTGCACCTTCAGCTCGAAGCCCTTTTCAACCATGTCCGACGGCGTCACCGGGTAGTCGCCGGAAAAGCAGGCGTCGCAGTATTGCGGGCATTGTGCGTCACGCCCGCGCGACTCGCCCACGGCGCGGTAGAGGCCATCGAGGGAGATGAACTTTAGACTGTCCACCGCGAGGTGCTGGCGCATCTCTTCCTCGGACATGGTCGCGGCCAGAAGCTTGTCCCGGTTGGGCGTGTCCACCCCGTAAAAGCACGGCCACGACGTGGGCGGCGAGGCGATGCGGAAATGCACCTCCTTGGCGCCGGCATCGAGGATCATGTCCTTGATCTTGCGGCTGGTGGTGCCGCGCACCACGCTGTCATCCACCAGGATCACCCGCTTGCCGCGGATCAGCGCGCGATTGACGTTGAGCTTGAGCCGAACGCCCATGTTGCGGATCTGCTCGGTCGGCTCGATGAAGGTGCGGCCCATGTACTGGTTGCGCACGATCCCCATGGCGTAGGGAATGCCGGATTCGCTGCTGTAGCCGATCGCGGCGGGCGTGCCGCTGTCCGGAACGGGGCAGACTAGATCGGCATCCACGGGTGCCTCGCGCGCCAGCTCCACCCCGATCTGGTGGCGCGTCTCGTAGACGGAACGCCCGCCGATGATGCTGTCGGGACGCGAGAAATAGACATGCTCGAAGATGCAGAACCGGCCCTTTGCCGGGCGGAAGGGATAATGGCTTTCCACCCCGTTCTCGGTGATGACGACCATCTCTCCCGGCTCGATCTCGCGTACGAAATCCGCACCGATGATATCCAGCGCGCATGTTTCCGAGCTCAGCACCCAGCCGTCGCCGACCTGCCCCAGAACGAGAGGCCGTACGCCAAGCGGGTCGCGCACGCCGATGAGCTTGGTGCGCGTCATTGCCACGACCGAGAATGCCCCCTCGACACGGCGCAGCGCGTCCTCCATCCGCTCGGGGATGCTGCGCTGGAAAGACCGCGCCATCAGGTGGATGATGCACTCGCTGTCCGAGTTCGACTGGAAGATCGAGCCGCGCTCGATCAGTTCGCGGCGCAGCGCGTCGGCATTGGTGATGTTGCCGTTGTGGGCAAGCGCCGCGCCGCCCATGGCGAACTCGCCGAAAAAGGGCTGTACGTCGCGGATGACGGGGGCCTTGGCCCCATGGGTGGAATACCGCACATGGCCGATGGCGAGCGGGCCGGGCAACGTTTCCATCAGGGACTGCCGGGTGAAGTTGTCGCGCACGTAGCCGAACCGCCGGGCCGAGTTGAAGCCCTGTTCGGGGTCGTGGGCAACGATTCCCCCCGCTTCCTGTCCACGATGCTGAAGCGCATGGAGGCCGAGCGCGACGAAATTCGCCGCGTCGGCCACGCCGAGCACGCCGAACACGCCGCATTCCTCGCGCAGCTTGTCCTCGTCGCCGGACGGGGGGTGGTGATGATCGTCGCCAGTGTCGCGCCGGCTGTCGTGTTCGCCGCAGTCGCGCACCGCATCAAGGTCGAAGGGGTGTGCAGGGGGCATGTGTCTTGCCACGGGCAGCTCCGAATCTCACGGTTGCTGTATGGTCCCTACATAGGCCCTAAGACGCCCGGTGTCACGAAACTATCACGAAAATGATTCCGCTGCGGCCCTTGAGCGTGATTTCCCGGCGGCAGTTCAGCCCCGCTGGCCGCCCCGCGACGCGGGTCAGGTGGCGTCGCAGGCCCCCACCAGTTCCTCGTACTGGCGGGTGATCCAGCCGAGCGCCGCCTCGGGATCGCGATCCTCGACACTGTCGGTCAGCCGCGAAAAGACCCGTGCCGAGCGGCTGTCATCGATCACGGCAATATCCTGCGAGGTAACGATCGTTTCGTAGACGAAATAGGCGATGGCCACCAGCAGCACACCGCGCGCGACGCCGAAGAGGAAGCCGAGCGCCTGGTCGATTCCGCCGACGGCCGAGCGCTGCACCAGCGACGAGAACAGCGGCGTGATGAGCGAGGCCACGATCAGCGCGACCGCGAAGATTGCCGTGAAGGCGGCGATCATGGACAGCTCGCAGCTGTCGGCGAGGAAATCCCCCAGAACGGGCACCTCGCGGACAAGCGGCTCCAC
Source organism: Roseovarius salis (assembly GCF_044472985.1). Taxonomy (NCBI): domain Bacteria; kingdom Pseudomonadati; phylum Pseudomonadota; class Alphaproteobacteria; order Rhodobacterales; family Roseobacteraceae; genus Roseovarius; species Roseovarius salis. Next base: position 10,010 of record NZ_JBISDG010000064.1, read on the forward strand.
CTGGGGTGCGAACATGAAGGCCAGAATGCCCGCCACGATCCAGCCCGCGATGGCCAGTGCCTCGCGTACGAGGCCGCGGGAATAGGCCAAGAGCGCCGACAGCACGATGACAAGTGCCACGACGCCATCGATGATGGTGAACCCGTCCATGAAGCTCTTCCCGTCCCTTTCCCGCGCCTAGCCCGCGCCGAACATGTCCCCGACGAAGCCCGCGAGATCGCCATACTCCCGAAGGTGCATCGCGTCCGCCCCGCCGGTCTTGCCGCCCGCCGGGACGACCGCGCTTGTGAAACCAAGTTTTCGCGCCTCTTTCAACCTGTTTTCGGTTTGCGCCACGGGGCGCAGCGCGCCCGACAGGCTGATTTCGCCGAAAACCGCTGCCTCGGGGGGCAGGCCTGTATCCTCGCGCGCGCTGAGCAGGGCGGCGGCCACGGCGAGGTCCGCGGCGGGCTCCGAGATCTTTATGCCGCCCGCCACGTTGAGATAGACGTCGAGCCCGGCGAAGGGGATGCCGCAGCGCGCCTCCAGAACGGCAAGGATCATCGCCAGCCGGGCCGAGTCCCAGCCCACCACCGCGCGTCTTGGCTGGGCCAGGGGGGTGGGCGCCACCAGCGCCTGCAGTTCCACCAGCAGCGGGCGCGTGCCCTCGATCCCCGCGAAAACGACCGAGCCCGGCGCCGGCGTGCCGCGCCCGGCAAGGAACAGCTCGGAGGGGTTGACGACCTCTTCCAGCCCGCGGCCCGTCATCTCGAACACGCCGATCTCGTCGGCCGCCCCGAAGCGGTTCTTGACCGAGCGCAGGATGCGGAACTGGTGACCGCGCTCGCCCTCGAAATACAGGACGGTATCGACCATGTGCTCGACCACGCGCGGGCCGGCGATCTGGCCCTCCTTGGTGACGTGCCCCACGAGGATGACGGCACAGCCCTTGCGCTTGGCAAAGCTGGTCAGCTCGTGCGCCGCCGCGCGCACCTGCGCGACCGATCCCGGCGCGCTCTCGACCGTGTCGGACCAGATCGTCTGGACCGAGTCGATCACGACGAGACCGGGCGTCTCGGCCTCCAGCGTGGTGAGAATGTCGCGCAGGCTCGTGGCCGCGGCCAGCTGAACCGGCGCCTCCGAAAGCCCGAGGCGCTGCGCGCGCATCCGGATCTGGGCCCCGGCTTCTTCGCCCGAGACGTAGATGGTCCTGACCCCGGCGGCGGCGAAGCGCGCCGCCGCCTGCAGCAGCAGCGTGGATTTGCCGATGCCCGGGTCGCCGCCGACCAGCGTGGCCGAGGCCGGCACCAGCCCGCCGCCCAGTACCCGGTCGAGCTCGGCCAGGCCCGAGGCGGCCCGC
>NZ_JBISDG010000065.1:0-10806 GCF_044472985.1 Roseovarius salis
GCGAATGGTATCTGCAGCAGAACAAATGGCCGCCAACACCAGTTGGGCCGCCCTCGGCAAGGCCACTGAGCTTCGCAATGCGGCTGGTGGGGCATTCGGCCGGCGGGCACCTCGTGGCGCGCATGATGTGCCGGGACGTCCTGCCCGACACGGTGGCCGGGCGGCTGGCGCGCGTCGTATCGGTCTCGGGCGTGCACGAGCTCTTGCCGCTGGTGGCGACGGCGATGAACGACATCCTGAACCTCACGGCCGAGGAGGCCGCGGCCGAGAGCCCGGCCCGTTGCACGCCCTTGCAGGGCGTGCCCTTCACCGCCTGGGTCGGCGCGCAGGAGCGGCCCGAGTTCCTGCGCCAGGCCCGCCTGATCGAGGAGGCGTGGGCACGCGCGGGCGTGCAGGTGTCGGCCGTCTACGCGCCCGGTCACCATCATTTCAGCGTGATCGAGGGGCTGGCGCGCCCCGATGACCCGCTGACGCGCGAGGTGCTGCTGTGACCCTGCCCCGCAAGGACCTGTTCGAACTGCCCGAGGGCGTGATCTACCTCGACGGAAATTCGCTCGGACCGCTGCCGCGGGCGGCGCGTGCCCGGCTGGACGAGACGGTCCGCCGCGAATGGGGGCAGGAGCTTATCCGCGCGTGGAACAGTTGCGGCTGGATGGACCAGCCCGCGCGCGTGGGCGACCGGATCGCGCGGCTCATCGGGGCACCGGCGGGTTCGGTCACGGTGGGCGACACGTTGTCGGTCAAGGTCTTCCAGGCGGTCGCCGCCGCGCTGGCGCTGCGGCCGGGACGGCAGGTTATCCTGTCTGACAGCGGCAATTTCCCCACCGACCTCTACATGGCGCAGGGGCTCGCCGACCTCAAGGCGCAGGGGCATGCGTTGCGTATCGTCGCGCCGGAGGACGTGGCCGGCGCCATCGATGACGGTGTGGCGGCGGTGATGCTGACCGAGGTCGATTACCGTACCGGGCGGCGGCACGACATGGCCGCGATCACCCGCGCGGCGCATGATGCGGGGGCGGTCATGATCTGGGATCTCGCGCACAGCGCCGGCGCGCTGGAGGTGGACATCGCCGCCAGTGGGGCGGAGTTCGCCGTTGGCTGCACCTACAAGTACCTCAACGGCGGCCCCGGCGCCCCCGCCTTCATTCACGTCCGGCCCGACATCGCCGAGACGGTGCAGCCCGCGCTCGCCGGCTGGCTGGGTCACGACGCGCCCTTCGCCTTCGAGCCCGGCTACAGGCCCGCGCCGGGGGCCGCGCGGATGCGGATCGGCACCCCGCCCGTGCTGCAGATGGCCGCGCTGGAAGCCGCGCTGGACATCTGGGACACGGTCGAGATGGGCGAGATACGCGCCGCGTCGGTCGCGCTTTGCGAGCGGTTCATCGCCGGTGTCGAAGCGAGCTGCCCCGGGCTCAGCCTCGTCAGTCCCCGCGACCCGGCGCACCGCGGCAGCCAGGTGTCCTTCGCGTTCGAGCACGGCTACGCCGCGATTCAGGCCCTGATCGCGCGCGGCGTGATCGGTGATTTCCGCGCGCCCGATGTCATGCGCTTCGGCTTCGCGCCGCTCTACCTCGACGCGTGCGATGTCGACGCGGCCGTGGACATCCTCGCCGAGATCATGAGCACCCGCGGCTGGGACCGGCCGGAATTCCGCCGGGCACAGGCGGTGACGTGATGCGGCGGATCGGCCCCGGTCACGGCTGCAGACACCGCTTGCGGATCGCCTCCAGATAGACGCCATCGGCGGCATCGGCCACCGCCACGGCCCCCCGCCCACAGCCCGCCCGCGCAAGGTTTTCCATCAGGATATGCAGGCAGTCGAGCGATTGCCGGACCCGGTCGACCTCCTGCAACACCGCGGCAGGGGCGGCATCGGCCGGGCCCCGCGCCACCATGTCGCCGGCGGCCTCGTCTATGGACCGCGCCGCGACGGCCATCGCCCGAAGCTCGTCCGCGATATTGGCGAGGATGGTGTCGAGCACAAGGGTTCCCGCCATATCGTCACCGGCCGCCGTCAAAGGGGCCCCGCCACGCGTTCGATGCAGGCCTTGAGGTCCGCGCTGGAAAACGGTTTCTTGAGGTAGTTGTTCATGCCGAGCTGGTTGCCTTTCTCGATGATCTCGGGTGATGCGGTGCCGGTGATCAGTATGAACCCGATCTTCTGGGTGGTCTTGTACTGGCGCAGACCGGCAAGGAGCTGCAGGCCATTGGCCCCGGGCATGTTGTAGTCGGATATGACGAGGTGAACGGGCGTCGTGGCCAGTCGCTTGAACGCGGCCTCCCCGTCGGTGCAGTAGTCGATTTGCTTGATGCCAATCTCCTCCAGCGCCTGCACGATCAGTCCGCGGCTGACCGACATGTCATCGACGACCATTACACTCAGCCTGTCCTTGAGGCTCATTTCCTTTCTCCCTCTGGATCGGGTTCGACGCGGTCCCCTTCGCGCCGGTACTGCGTGACACCCACGGGGACGAACCGGCCGGCAGCGGGGCCAGCCACGCGTTCGGAATGCCCGACAAAAAGATGCCCCCGGGGCGCAAGCGCCTCGGAGAACCGCATCCAGAGCCGGGCCTGTGTGGCAACATCGAAGTATATTGCCACGTTGCGGCAGAAGATGACGTCGAAACGGCCGGTCATTGGCCATTCGCCCATCAGGTTCAGCTCCGCCAGCGTAACCAGCCGGCGCAGGTCCGGGCCGACACGGCAGAGGCCATCGCCCCCAGGATCCGCCGCGAAATACGCCTCGCGCAGCGCCGGCGGAATCTGCGCCCCGTTCAGGTCGTACACACCATCGCGCGCGTGGCGCAGGACGCCGGGATCAATGTCTGTCGCCAGGATGCGAATGTCGAGTTGCGGGGCCTCGGGGCAGGCCTTGAGCAGAGTGAGCGCGAGGCTGTAGGGTTCCTCGCCCGAAGAGCAGCCTGCCGACCACAGCCGCACACGTCCGCCCGCGCGCGCGCGCTCAATCAGCGGAGGGAAAACATCACCGGCAAGGGCTTCGAAATGGTGGGCCTCCCTGAAGAACCGGGTGACGTTGGTGGTCAGCAGCGCGCACATCCGGCGCCGTTCGGCCGCGCCCTCGCCGCCGTCCAGATGGCGGCAATAGGCCGCGAAATCGGGAAGCTGAAGCTCGCGCAGGCGCTTTGACAGGCGCGAGACGATCAGGCTGCGCTTGTTCTCGCCGAGGGAAATGCCGAATTCCTGCCGCACAATCTCGGCCAGCCGCCGGAACGAGCGGTCATCGAGGGCGGGCAGGCCGCCAGGGGCGGCGTCGGCCAGACCGTGACGCGACATCTCAGGCCGCCGATCTGTCGGACTCGGGCAGGACCGCGGCCAGATCCATCTTGCGGATCATCCGCTCCTCGATGATCAGGACACCCGAGATGAATTGGCGCACGGCATCGTCGATCATGTCCGGGACCGGCTGAATGTCGCCTTCGGCGACCGTCAGTATGTCCGAAACAACATCGGCCAGCAGCCCGACGGTCTGCTGTTCCAGCACGGCGATGATGATGACGTGGCGCTGGCCGGGTTCGGTCCTGCCCAGGCCAAGCCTCTCGGAAAGGTCGACGACCGGCACCACCGAGCCCCGGAGGTTGATCACGCCCTTGACGTAAGGCTGGGCGTGGGGGAGCGCGGTCGTCTCCGTCCAGCCGCGGATCTCGCGTACGGACGTCAGGTCAAAGCAGAAATCCTGATCGGACACCCGGAAGGCAACGACTTCCCGCGTCGTGGTGGTGGTATCGAAAAGCGCGTCTTGCATAATTACACCGCCAGTTGGATGGATGGCTCGTCGACGCCGGTCATGCCCGGGCCGCGCAGGATCGTGTCCGGGTCCATGATGAGCGCGATGCGCCCGTCGCCAAGGATGGTCGCCGCGGCGACACCGGGTACCTGCTGATAGTTGGTTTCGAGGCTCTTGATGACGACCTGCCGCTGGTCACGGATTCCGTCCACGGTCAGGGCGTAGCGCTGGCCGTTTTCCGGTTCGATCACCAGCAGAACGTGCCGTTCGGCGGCGGCGCCGGGCGCGCGGAAGCCGAAAAGCGCACCCAGATCGACGAGAGGCACCAGCCCGTCGCGGGTCTGCAGCACGCGCCCCCCGGCACCCAGTGTTTCTATGGCAGCGGCTTCCGGCTGCAGCGTTTCGCGGACCGCCGAGATCGGCACGACCATGGTCTGGCCGGCCACATCGACCAGCATGCCCTCCAGAACCGCGAGGGTGAGAGGCAGGCTTATCGAGAAGGTCGTGCCCTCTCCCGGATCGGATTGTATGGAAACGCGCCCCCCGAGCGCCTGGATCTCGCTGCGCACCACGTCGAGCCCGACGCCGCGCCCGGACAACTCCGAGACCGCCTCCTTTGAGGAAAACCCGGGCGCGAACAGCAGGTTGTCGATTTCTGCCGGGGCAAGCGCATCGTCATGGCCGATGATCCCGCGCCCGACTGCCAGCGCGCGGACCCTGTCACGATCTATGCCGCTGCCATCATCGGCCACATCGATCAGGACTCGTCCGGACCGGTGAGCGGCGGTCAGCATGACTGTCCCCTCCGGCGGCTTGCCCGCGGCAGCACGCGCATCGGCGGGTTCAAGCCCGTGGTCGACGGCGTTGCGGATCATGTGGGTCAACGGATCGATCAGGCGTTCGAGTACCGTCTTGTCGACCTCGGTATAGTCGCCGTCCGTCACGAGGCGCACGCGCTTGCCCGTGGCGGCGCCGGCCTCGCGCACCGTGCGCGCCATGCGCTGGAAAACCGGTTTGACCGGCTGCGCCCGGATCGCCATCACACCCTCCTGGATCTCGCCGGCGAGTTGCCTCAGACCGTCGAGCATCACGCCAACGTCACCGTCGGACGCGTCTGCAGCGGTCGTTACCGACTGCGAGAGCATCGCCTCCTTGATCACCAGTTCGCCGACAAGGTTGATCAACCTGTCTATCCGCTCGAGATCGACCCGGATGGTGCCACCGGGCCGGTTACGCGCGGGTTTTGCGCCTGGCTGGTCCCTTTCGCTTACCTGCGAGTCCGCGGCGTTTGCCCGCGCCCCGCCCATTGCGTCTTCATGATCCTCGCGCGCCGCCACCTCGGGGGCGCCGAGAAGATCCGCCAGATCGGGCACAGGCTGCTCCTCGCCGATGGCAGACGCGCTGTCGTCCGCGCCGGGCCGAGACGGAGGTGGCCCGTCGGGCTCCTTTCGTGCGATATCAAGTGCGCACTCGTCCTCGACGAACTCGAACACGTCGCGGATTTCCTCCTCAGTCGCGGAGGTGGCCAGCGTCAGGGTCCAGCGGATCGCGCAGCTTTCCGCATCCAGATCCGAAAGCGGCGGCACCGATGAAAGATCGGCTGTCACCTCGAGGGCGCCGAGCTTTTCCAGTGCTTGGAACAGAATGGCCGGTTCGTTTCCCGATGCGAACAGGCCGGGGTCAGCCGAGAAGCGGATGACATGCACGCTTTCTCCACAAGAGGAGCCGTCCGCCCCGGCGCCACCGAGCTCGAGCGCGAGCGGCTGGAAATCCGGCGGCGGTGCCGACGTGGACGGCGGCGCGCCGACGGACGCGCCAAGCCGCGCGAGAAGCGTCTCCCTGTCTCCGCCGTGACTGGTATCACCATCACGTGCGTCGGCGACGAGATCGCTCAACGCATCGCTGCACTGGCGGAAGAGCTCGATCAGCTCGGGGTCAGGATCGCACTGGCCGGACCGGACCCCGTCGAGCGCGGTCTCGAAATGGTGCGCGAAATCCACCAGCGCGTCGAAACCGAACGCTCCCGCCCCGCCCTTGATGGAGTGCACCGCGCGGAAGACGGCATTCATGCATTCGGAGTCCGACGGGTCAGACTCGAGGCGGTCGAAACCATCCTGCACGGATTCGAGCAGATCCTCGCACTCGGCAAAGAAACTGGCCCGCATTTCATCGCTTCCTGCCACGGTCATCGCGTTCCCTCCCGGCCCGTGACACGCTCGATCGCCCATAGAAGCTTGTCCTCGTCGAACGGCTTGACGATCCAGCCACTCGCACCGGCAGAGCGGGCGCGGGACCGCAGCTCACCGGCGCTCTCGGTCGTGAGAACGAGGATGGGCAAGGGCCGGTCGCGTTGGCGGGCGCGCGCCGCCTCGATAAAACCGAAGCCATCGAGCCGCGGCATGTTGATGTCAGTAATCACAACGTCGGGGTCGGACCGGTCGAGGCGTTGCAAGCCGTCCTCGCCATCCTCGGCCAGCTCAACCTCGAAACCGGCCGCGCCGAGGGTGGCCTTGAGCAGGTTCCGCATGGTGCGCGAGTCGTCTATGGCCAGTACGTGCAAGCTCATTGCGACACCTCCGAGCGACCACCGAATTCCGCGGGATCGATACCAAGGCGGCGGCAGGCATCTTGCAACGCGTTGCTGATCGGCACCACTTCGAAGGTGACACCATCCGCCAGCCACTGGCGCCGCCCGGCGACGAGCGCCTGAATGCCGAGGGTTCCGGTGGCCTCGACGGCAGCCGCGTCTATGATGAGGGGCTGCGCGCGACGCTCTGCCAAGGCCTCGGTGAAAACCGTCACCGAGGCGCCGTCGAAACGCGCCGGGAGCGAGATCCTGTTGGTCATTGTCATAGCCCTTGTCGATCGGAACTGAAGCATGGCTGTCCTGTGCTCTGCGCCGGCGAACGGGTCCGCCGAGGTTTCCCCTCTTGAATCACGGCGGAATGCAGCGACCTGCCGCATCAATCTGTCCGCCGCTTTCGCCGGTGCCGCGCAGGCCGGCGAACTCCGCGGGATGGATGAAACCGGTCAGATCGTCCCCGGAGAGCCATTCCGGCATCTCGACGATCTCGTCCGGCGCAAAGGCCGGCCGCACGAGCGCCCCCGCATACGGGGCACCGCGGAGCACCTTTGCGTCACGCTGCCGGACCTGCCCGATCACCGCCTCGATCCGCGAGGGACACCGGTACAGCATGTGCCAGCCCCGTTCGCGGGGACGCAGTGGCGGCGCGGTCAGGCGCCGCGGGCCGCCACGGGTCTCCGCCCCGGCCATCTGGGTACCGTCGTGGTCAGCCGTGTGGATAGCGGTCATGCGTCGCTCTGCCCTTGCTGGATCCCGGAACCTGCCGGTCATTCCACCGGTCGTTGCGCAACGGTAGAACCAAGAAGAGAACATCCGGTTAACGCGACAGGCCCACCGCGCCGAATTCCCCCGGCGGTTTTCCGGTCATGTTTGCCTGACGTTAATCCCCGGGCCCTAGACCCGTGTCTCGAAGCGCCCCGCCACACGGCAAGGCGCACGCCGATTCGAAAAGGCCTCCGCCCGTGCCACGCCCCGTGTCTCCGACGATCTCCGTTCTATTGCTCGATTCGCGCCCGGTGCGCGCACGGCGCCATCACGACTCCGTTGTGCAGACGCCGGGCGTGCATTCGGTCGGGCAAGTCCGCGACCTGATGCAGGCCTACCACCTGACCGAGCACGAACAGCCCGATCTCGTCGTCATGGCCGAGGAAGAGACCCGGCGGCCCAATTTCGCGATGTTCGCGGCGATGCTCTCTACACTGGAGATCACGTGCATCGTGATGCAGGCCGGGGTCAGCGCGACACCGCCCGCGGGATATCCCGTCGTCACCGACGCCGAGATCACCGCTGCGGGCGGGTTGGGCCCTTACCTGGCACGGCACCACGCGCGCGGGAGCGTCCCCGTGGATGCCCAGAGCACGCATGCCGCGCCGAGACGAGCTGCGCCAACAGGATGGAAGGTGATCGTGATGGGCGCCTCGACAGGCGGTGTCGATGCCTTGATCGAGATCCTCCGGCACTACCCGGAATTGGGGCCGCCAACGCTCATCGTCCAGCATATCGGCCCGCGTTTCCTGCCCGGGCTCGCCCAGAGGCTCGACCGTCACTGTGCGGCGGTCGTCCGCCCCGCCCGTTCCACGGACGCGATAGCCCCCGGACGGGTGCTGCTTGCCCCCGGCGACACGGCACACATGACCGTCATGCCGCGCGGCCGGCACTGCCGTCTCGTTCCGGGCCCGCCGGAATCGGGGCACCGCCCGTCGGTGGACGCGCTGTTCCGGTCGGCCGCGGTGCTGGGGACCGGCGCCGTCGGCGTGCTCTTGACGGGCATGGGCCGCGACGGGGCGGCCGGCCTGGCCGAGATACGACGCGCAGGGGGGATGACCTTCGCGCAGGACGCGTCAAGCGCGACGGTCTACGGAATGCCGCGTGCCGCGCAGGAAAACGGCGCCGTCGTCAGGCAGCTCCCGCTTGGCTCCATCGGGCCCGCGCTGCTCGCTGCCGCGGAGTCCGGGGAAAGGGCCCCCCATGACTGAGCGGGTCACACACGTAACGCAGGGCCATTTCCGCGTATCCGACCGACCCGGCGAGCTGCTGTGCACCGTCCTGGGATCGTGCATCGCGGCCTGTCTGCACGATCCCGTACGCCGCATCGGCGGCATGAACCATTTCCTGTTGCCCGGCGCCGACCCGTCCGATCTGGGCAATGTCAAGTACGGCAGCCATGCCATGGAACAGCTCATCAACGCGTTGCTGCGCGCCGGGGCGGACCGGGGCCGGCTGCAGGCGCGGATCTACGGCGGTGGCAACGTCGTTGCAGGGCTGGGGCGGATCGGGGGCGCCAATGCCGCCTTCGCCCGCGAATTCATGGCATACGAGGGGATTGCACTTGTCGCGGACGATACCGGAGGGGCCGTGGGCCGCCGTGTCCGGTTCGATCCCGCCGCGGGCACGGCACGCGTCTTTCGCATCGATCCCGCACAGGTGACCGAGCGGCCGGACATGACGCGGCCGGTCGCGGGGCCGCGTGCCGGCCGGGGCGTCGAACTCTTCTAGATGCGTTGGATTTTCACGAGCTCCCGGTCCGCGCACACGGTTTCTTAATTGCGCCAAGGATAGCCTGCGCGAGAAACTGATCGGAAGGAGCCGGGGTAATGATCCGACGCATCACACTGAACGCCAAGATCGTGCTGACGGTTTCCGTCACCGTCGCCGTATCCATGTGCGTACTGGCGGCCGTGCTTGCCTACAAGGAATGGAACAGCCTGCGCGACATAATGAAAGACCAGCAGGAAACGGGGATCAGCGTTCTCTCCTACACGCTCGCGACCAGTCTCAACGTCGAGGATTTCGAGCGGGTCACCGACCAAGCGGGTACCGTGACCGATGCGATCTGGTCCGACCCGCCGGACAGTTTCGGCTGGCACACCATCCCCGACGTTGTCAGCCAGCAGACCTTCGTCGATGTCTCGGTACTCAAGCTGGCCGGCAACGGTGGCGCCTTCCGCCGTATCACGACGTCGCTGACCGATGCCGCCGGCCAGCGGCTGGTGAACACACCCCTGCGCGGCGAGATCGCCGAGGCCCTCCGGCTGGGGCGCCACGTCTCCGCCGAGCACCGCGCGGGCGGGACAACGTACATGATGCACTGGATGCCGGTCCATGACGAGTTCGGTGCGGTGGTCGCCGCGCTGGAGGCCGCCGTGCCGAAATCGCGGGTCATCGCCCCGCTGCGCAGCCTGATCGTCATATGCCTCGTGGCCACGGCGTTGCTGGTCGGGGCCGCGATCGGGATCGTCGCCTTCATGACTCCGCGCCTGCTGCGGCCGGTCAACGAGATCAACGCCGCCATGCAGGAGATCGCCAAGGGCGACTACGCGGCCGAGGTTCCGCACGCGTCGCTGCCCGACGCCGCCGGCGAGATCGCCCGCAGCCTCGAGGGCTTCGCGTCCGATCTCGCGGAGGCGGAGCGACAGCGTGAGCAGGCGGCCCGCGCCGAGGAGGAGTCGCGCCGCCGCGCCGAGGCGGAAGCGGCCGAACAGGCGCGGGTGGTTTCGGAGATCGGGGCGGGACTGGAACGCCTGGCGCGCGGCGACCTCACGACCAGTATCGAAAGCCCCGCCGACGCGCCCTTTCCGGAGGCCTATGACGGGCTCCGGCAGAGCTACAACCTCGCCGTTGCGGAAATGGCCCGCACCCTCGGGGCGATCAACGAAACGGTCGGAAACCTCCAGGGCGGCGCCGGGGAGATCCAGCAGGCCTCGGATGATCTCGCCGGGCGCACCGAAACGCAGGCCGCAACGCTGGAAGAGTCGGCCGCGGCGATCAACCAGCTCACCGAAAGCGTCAGGAACACCAGTGCCAAGGCGACCGAGGCGGAGACGGCCGGCCGCAGCACGCAGGACGAGGCCGAGAGCGGCACGGAGGTTGTCCGCGAGGCCATCGAGGCGATGCGTCGCATCGAGGAGAGCAGCGGGAACGTGCGCCGCATCATCGAGGTGATCGACGACATCGCGTTCCAGACCAACCTGCTGGCGCTCAACGCCGGCGTCGAGGCGGCCCGCGCCGGCGAGGCCGGCAAGGGCTTCGCCGTGGTCGCGTCCGAGGTGCGCTCGCTGGCGCAGCGCGCCGCGGAGTCGGCCAAGGACATAAACTCGCTCATCACCGAAAGCGCCGAGCAGGTGGCAGCCGGCAGCACGCTGGTCGGCAACACCGGCGACAGGCTGGAAAAGATACTGGAGAACACCCGCAACCTGCAATCCGCCGTGTCCGAAATCGCCGCCGCCGCGCGCGAACAGGCCGTGGGCGTCGAGGAAATCAATACCGGTGTCACGCAGCTCGACACCGTGACGCAGCAGAACGCCGCGATGGCCGAGGAAGTCAGCGCCGCGGCGACCGGGTTGGCCGGAAAGGCGGGCGAACTCGCCGAGGGCGTGGCGCGTTTCCAGACAGCGCAGGGCGGCGCGGTCGTGCCCATGCGCGAAACCACGCGCCCGGGCATCGCGGCCGTGACGGGCGAACAGATCCGCAAGCCGGC
>NZ_JBISDG010000066.1:0-10478 GCF_044472985.1 Roseovarius salis
CGAGGAGGGCTCGGCAGAGCCCGATGAGCCGGCGCTCTCGATGGCGGCGGCGTCCTCGCCCTCTTCCAGCAGGACGGCGATGGGGGTGTTCACCTTCACGCCCTCGGTGCCCTCGGCCACCAGGATCTTGCCGATGGTGCCCTCGTCGACGGCCTCGAATTCCATCGTCGCCTTGTCGGTCTCGATCTCGGCAAGGAGATCGCCCGAGGATACCTCGTCGCCTTCCTTGACCAGCCATTTCGCCAGCGTGCCCTCCTCCATCGTCGGAGACAGGGCGGGCATGAGAATTTCCGTGGGCATCGCGTCTCTCTCCTTACCGGTAGGTGACTTGGTTGACGGCCTCGATCACCTCCTTGGTGGAGGTCAGCGCCAGCTTTTCGAGGTTCGCGGCGTAGGGCATGGGCACGTCCTTGCCGGTACAGGTGATCACCGGCGCGTCGAGCCAGTCGAAGGCGCGCTGCATCAGCGTGGTGGCGATGTGATCGCCGATCGAGCCGACGGGCCACCCTTCCTCGACGGTGACGCAGCGGTTGGTCTTCTGCACGCTGGCGATCACGGTGTCGTGGTCGATCGGGCGCAGCGTGCGCAGGTCCACCACCTCGGCGCTCACGCCCTCTCCGGCCAGCTGCTCGGCCGCCTCCATGGCATATGTCATGCCGATGCCGAAGCTGACGATCGTCACGTCCGAGCCCTCGCGCACCACGCGCGCCTTGCCGAAGGGAATGGTGAAATCATCCAGCACCGGCACGTCGAAACTCTTGCCGTAGAGGATCTCGTTCTCGAGGAAGATCACGGGGTTGGGATCGCGGATCGCGGTTTTCAACAGCCCCTTGGCATCGGCCGCCGACCATGGCTGCACCACCCGCAGGCCTGGCACCTGCGCGTACCACGCGGCATAGTCCTGACTGTGCTGGGCCGCCACGCGCGCCGCCGCGCCGTTGGGGCCGCGGAATACCATCGGCGTACCCATCTGACCGCCCGACATGTAGAGTGTCTTGGCCGCGGAATTTATGATCTGGTCCATGGCCTGCATGGCGAAATTCCACGTCATGAATTCCACGATCGGGCGCAGCCCGCCCCATGACGCGCCGATCCCGATGCCGGCGAAGCCGTGTTCGGTGATCGGCGTGTCCACCACGCGCTTGGCCCCGAACTCGTCCAGCAGCCCCTGCGTGATCTTGTAGGCACCCTCGTACTCGGCCACCTCCTCGCCCATGACGAACACCTTGTCGTCGCGCCGCATCTCTTCGGCCATCGCGGTATTGATCGCCTCGCGCACGGTCATCGACTTCATCTCGGTACCCTCGGGCCAGTCGGGGCTGGTGTCGGGGGCGGGGGACGGGGTCGCGGCCCGCGCCGGTGCGGCGGGCGCGTCGCTCTCGCCGGACGCCGGGGCCTCCGGCGAGGAGGGCTCGGCAGAGCCCGATGAGCCGGCGCTCTCGATGGCGGCGGCGTCCTCGCCCTCTTCCAGCAGGACGGCGATGGGGGTGTTCACCTTCACACCCTCGGTGCCCTCGGCCACCAGGATCTTGCCGATGGTGCCCTCGTCGACGGCCTCGAATTCCATCGTCGCCTTGTCGGTCTCGATCTCGGCGAGGATGTCGCCGGAGCTGACTTCATCGCCTTCCTTGACCAGCCACTTGGCCAGCGTTCCCTCTTCCATGGTGGGGGACAGGGCGGGCATGAGAATTTCGGTTGTCATTGCTTTGCCTCCTTCTCACGCGTTCTGCGGCGCCGTCTCGGCGATGATATCGGTCCAGAGCTCGTCCGTCGCCGGCTCCGGGCTGTCCTTGGCGAAATCGGCCGAGGCGTTGACGATCCCCTTGATTTCCTTGTCGATGGCCTTGAGGTCCTCTTCCGTGGCGTGCTCGCCCTCCAGCAGCAGTTCGCGCACGTGTTCGATGGCGTCCTTTTCCTCGCGGATCTTCTGCACCTCTTCGCGGGTGCGGTACTTGGCCGGGTCGGACATGGAGTGCCCGCGGTAGCGGTATGTCTTGATCTCCAGGATATAGGGCCCTTTGCCCGACCGGCAGTGCTTGACCGCCTTGTCGCCGGCGGCCTTGACGGCCAGCACGTCCATGCCGTCCACCGCCTCGCCGGGGATGCCGAAGGCATCGCCCCGCGTATATATCTCGGGGGTGGAGGTGGAGCGCTTCTGCGACGTGCCCATGGCGTACTGGTTGTTCTCGATCACGAACACGACCGGCAGGTTCCACAGCGCGGCCATGTTGAAGGTCTCGTAGACTTGCCCCTGGTTGGCCGCGCCGTCACCGAAATAGGTGAAGGTGACGCGGTCGTTGCCGAGGTACTGGTCGGCAAAGGCGAGCCCGGCACCGAGCGGCACGTTGGCGCCCACGATGCCGTGGCCGCCGTAGAACTGCTTGTCGGTCGAGAACATGTGCATCGAGCCGCCCTTGCCCTTGGAATAGCCGCCCTCGCGGCCCGTGAGCTCGGCCATCACACCGTCGGGATTCATCCCGCAGGCCAGCATGTGCCCGTGATCGCGGTAGGTGGTGATGCGCTTGTCGCCCTCCTCGGCGGCGGCCTCCAGCCCGACGACGACGGCCTCCTGACCGATGTAGAGATGGCAGAACCCGCCGATCAGCCCCATGCCATACAGCTGGCCCGCTTTTTCCTCGAATCGGCGGATCAGCAACATGTCACGGTAGTACTTTTTCAACTCTTCGGCTGAAACATTTGGTTTCTTTGTGCTTTTTCTGGTGGCCATGGGGTGCGTGCTCCTCCGCCCAGACAATAGTTTAACGTTAAACAATGCTATCACGTCATCCCGCCCCGTGACGAGGGGGAATTTGCCGCCATCCATATGTGGCGTCGGGCCGCGGGGCCGGGGTCAGCGGATCACGATTTCGTCGTGCCGCAACAGGCCCAGAACGTCACGCGCCTGCTGGTCCAGAAGGTCGAGGTCGAGGTAGTCGTCCGACAGCCGCCGCGTGAGGTTTTCCATCCGCGCCACCTGCGCCTCGAGCGCGTCGAGCTTGGCGCGCAGCGCACGCTCCTCGGCCTCGATCTCGGCCCGCCGGAACAGGCCGTAATCGCCCTGCACCGCCGCAAAGGTGAAATAGCCCCCCACGCCGATGGCGATCACGAGGTAGACGAGCGCGCCGAGCGCGGGGCGTTTCGGGGTGGTCATCTGCTGTCTCTGTTCTGCCTCGGTCGGCCGCCTCTTCGCGGGCGGTCGGGCGGAGCATGCCACAGCCCGGCCGGCTTGTGAATCCCTCTTTCTGCCGCCGCCCGGGCGGCGTTGATGCGGTATCTGCCGCCTCGAACCACGCTTTGCCGAGAGGCGCCGCCTCACGCGGGCAGGTGGATGCGGAAACGCTTGCGCAATTCCCGGTCGAGCCGGGCGTCGAACCGCGCCGCCGCACGCTCGGCGAGGATCGCCTCCTTGCGCGCCACCGCTTTCGCGATCAGGTCCGGCTTGCCGAGCTCGGCCCATTCCTTGGGCGATGTCCGGTCGCCGAGGGCGGGATAGACGAAATCCGTCTGCATCCGCTGCAGCGTCTGCCCGGTGCCCAGGTAATGCCCCGCCCCGCCGAGACAGACATCGCGGATCTGGTCGATGGCGAGGGTTTCGTCGTTCACCTCGATCCCGCGCACACAGCGCAGCGCGTGGCCGATCAGGTCATCCCCGAGAATGAGCGATTCGTGGCAGAACCCCAGCAGAGAGGCGTGCATGCCCGCCGCCTCGTAGATCATGTTGAGCCCCGACAGCCCGCCCATGACGTTGGAACACATCGCCTCCCAGCCGGCCTGCATGTCCGGCAGCTTGGCATCGGTGATCCCGCCGACGGCCCCGCCAGGGATGCCGTAGAACTTGTGCATCCGGGCGCAGCCGGCCGACAGCAGGGCCTGTTCCCCCGAGCCACCGGTCATCGCCCCCGAGCGCAGGTCGAGCCCGAACGGCCACGTGCCGAACACCGCCGGCGCGCCAGCCTTGACCGCATTCACGTAGACGAGCCCGGCGAGACACTCGGCCGTGGCCTGCACGATGGCGCCGGCGATCGTCGAGGGCGTGGTCGCCCCCGCCATGCCCGCCGACAGCAGCAGCACCGGCAGGCCACCCATGATGCAGCGCTCCATCACCTCGCAGGCCTCGGTGGCGAATTTCATCGGGGGAACGACGAAACAGTTCGTGTTGCCGACGAACGGGCGCTCGCGCCACTTGTCCTCACCGCCCGCGATCAGGTGCAGCATCTCCAGCGCATCGTCGACGAAGGCCGGCTCGGTAAAGGAGGTGGCGACATGCTTGGTCGTCCCAGCGCAACAGGCGTAGATGGTGTTGAGGTCCATCTCGCGGTTGTCGGCGATATCCCGCGCCACCATCGGGCGCTGGACGAAATGGATGTTGTCCAGCCGGTCGGCGATGCGGGCGGCATCGTGAAGATCCTGAAGGGTGCTTTCACGGTAATGCCCGTTCTCCACGTCGACCATGTGCACCGCCGCACCGGCCGTGCCGTAATGAACGCGGTGACCCGACAGGTCGAGATCGTGGCGGCCGTCCCTGCCGTGCAGGGTGATCCGGCGGCGCGCGCGGGCGATCATGTCCTCGACGAGGGCGCGCGGAAAGCGCAGGCGCCCGTCATCGCCGAGCACGGCGCCCGCGCCGGTGAGGTGGGCGATGCCGCTTTCGGGCGCATCGGCCAGTCCGATCTCCTCGAGCACTTTAAGCGCGGCGCGATGGATCTGTTCAACGTCCGTGTCGGAAAGCACGCTGAGCGTGGTGCCGTTCATGCCCGGGCGGATCGGGCGTGCGGCCTCGGCCAGGGGGGCGGCCCGGCAGGCGTGGCGCGCAGCCCGGCCCCCCGACCGGCGGGAAAGCTGTCGTGTCATGGTGATGTCCTTTGCGCGGGATGTGGCTGGAACGGGGCTCAGCCCGTTCCCGGCCTTCCTCGCGCGGCCATTCCCCGCAACGCGCCTATGACGCGTCTCACCAGTGCCAGTTTGCTGCCCTGCGACATGGCCCGCTCCTCCCGAACCGTTGCAACAGGAAAGCTGATTCAACGGGCGCGGTCTGTCCCGTTTGCGACGCGCGTCGAAATCGGGACAGGATATGCCGCGGGGTTGGTGAGGTATCAGGCCGCGAGGTCGGCCGCGAGCTCCATCAGGCGGCCAAGCGCGGCGGCCAGCGCGTCGTCGTCGACAGTGAGAGCAAGGCGCACATGGCCCGCGGCCGCCCGGCCGAAGCTTTCCCCAGGCATCACCGCCACCCTGTGCTCGGCCAGAAGCCGGTCGGCGAACGCTTCGCCCGAAAGGCCCGTCGCCCGGATGTCGAGCATCACGAACATGCCGCCATCGGCCGGGATGGGGCGGACGGCGTCCTGTCCCTGCAGCATCTGCAGCACGAGATCGCGACGGCGGCGGAAGGGCGCGGCGATCTCGGCCTCGAAGGCATCCCCGCGGTCAAGCGCGAAGGCCGCGGCCTCCTGCACGAAGGCGGCGATGCCATAGGTGGTGTGCGTGGCCAGGTTGCCCATGTGCGCGATCGCCTCCTCGGGGCCGACAACCCATCCGATGCGGCTGCCGGTCATGGCGTGGCTCTTGGACAGCGACCCCACCACCAGCGTGCGCCCGGCCATGCCGGGCAGCGTGCGCGGGCTGACATGCGCCCCGTGCCAGATCATGGTCTCGTACACCTCGTCCGAAACCAGCCAGAGGTCGTGCTCGCGGACGACATCGGCGATGCCCTGCATCGTCTCAGGCGTGTAGATCACCCCGGTGGGGTTGTTGGGGCTGTTGATCAGCAGGCTCGCCGCGCCGGTGGCCTTGGCCGCGATGTCTGCCGGGTCGGGCTGAAAGCTCCGCTCGGGCCGGGCCATCACGGCTTCTGCCCGTGCACCGACACCGCGGATCGTGCCGGGGTAGGTGGCATAGTACGGGTCTATGAAAAGCGCCGTGTCCCCCTCGTCGCAGACGGCGTGATGCGCGGCGAAGAGCCCGGCCTGCCCGCCGGGGCAGATGAGCACGTTGTCCGGCGTGGTCGGCACGCCGGTGCGCTCGGTCACGCGCCGCGCCACGGCCTCGCGCAGGTTGAGGTTACCGTTGAACATGGAATAGCCCACGTGCCCCGCGACTGCGGCCTCGTGCATGGCGTCCAGGATGGTGCGGTCGGTGCCGGTGTCGTGCTCGCCAATGGTCAGCTGCGTGACGGGCTCGCCCGCATCGGCCATGCGCTTGGCGGCATAGTAGACGTCCCAGCCGTCAGATCCGCCCTCGGTCAGACCGGTGATCCTGCGCGACAATTGCATGACTGGCCTCCTGCTGCCCCGATTTCTCGTCCACGGCGCCAGATGGACCGGCGCGGCGGGGCAAGTCAAGCCGGTCGCCTGCGCCTGCTTGACCGCGTGGCGACCGGACTCTAGGCTACGCGCCATGATGACCGCTTGCCCCATTATCGGCTGCATTACCCGCTGAACAACCTCAGGCGGGCCGGTCACCTATTCCATCCTCGTATGCAAGTTGATAAGCCCGCCGCGAAACGCGCGCGCGAGGCACCCATGACGAAGATCACGCTCTACAACACGAAGACGCGCAAGAAGGAACGGTTCGAGCCGCTCGATCCGCGAAATGTGCGCATGTATGTCTGCGGGCCGACGGTCTATGACCGGGCGCATCTGGGCAACGCGCGGCCCGTGGTGGTGTTCGACGTGCTCTACCGGCTTCTGCGGCATGTCTACGGTGCCGACCACGTCACCTACGTGCGCAACTTCACCGACGTGGACGACAAGATCAACGCCCGGGCCGTGGAGAACGTCGGCGAGAACGGTGACGTGATGGCCGAGATCGCCCGCCTGACCGAAACGACGACGCAATGGTTCCTTGACGACATGGGCGCGCTCGGGGCGCTGGAGCCCGACGAGATGCCGCGCGCCACGGCCTACATCCCGCAGATGATCGACATGATCGAGACGCTGATCGAGAAGGGCCACGCCTACGAGGCCGAGGACCACGTGCTATTCTCCGTGGACTCGTGGCGCGAGAAGTACGGGCAGCTGTCGGGCCGCTCGGTGGATGACATGATTGCCGGCGCAAGGGTGGACCCGGCCCCCTACAAGCGCAACCCGATGGATTTCGTGCTGTGGAAGCCCTCCACCCCCGAACTGCCGGGCTGGGACAGCCCGTGGGGCCGCGGGCGGCCGGGCTGGCACATCGAGTGCTCGGCCATGTCCTACGAGTTGCTTGGCGACAGCTTCGACATCCACGGCGGCGGGGGCGACCTGATGTTCCCCCACCACGAGAACGAGATCGCGCAGAGCTGCTGCGCCCACCCGCAGGGCGACTTCGCGCGCTACTGGCTGCACAACGAGATGCTGCAGGTCGAGGGCAAGAAGATGGCCAAGAGCGAGGGCAACTTCTTCACCGTGCGGGATCTTCTGGACGCGGGGGTCCGCGGCGAGGTGATCCGCTTCGTTTTCCTGTCCACGCACTACCGCAAGCCGATGGACTGGACGGAGCGCCGAAGAAAGGAAGCGGAACAAACTCTGCGAAAATGGGAAACGGCGCTGAAAATTGCCGACAGGTATCTTGCTTATGCACGGCCAGACCCGCAATCGCTTCCGCCGTACCTTGTCGACCAATTGGCTGACGACATGAACACGCACGCGGCAATTACTCTCCTGGATGGCAGGGCCGAACTGCTTCTGGGTATCGAGGACGGACGCATTTCCCACGACTTTTCCGACGATCGTCTTGCACTGGGGGAACTTGGCCAGGCTTATCGAAACGGACTAGAGCTGATCGGCCTCGCCGGGATTGGCGAGTGGCAGCAGCAACGTGACATTGAGCGCGACAGCCACAGCTCGACAGTCGAACTTTATCTCGCGAAAAGAGCCGACGCCAAAAAGCGCAAGGACTTTGCCACGGCGGACCGGCTTAGAGACGAACTCGGTGCCGCCGGGGTCATCGTGAAGGATACGCCGGAGGGCACGGAATGGGATATCGGACCCGATTTCGATCCCGCCAAGCTGGAAGCGTTCAAATGAGTGTCACGCGGCAAGAGAGGGCAGGGACCGGGCGCGGGCGGGCGAGAAGCGCCCGTCCGGGGGGGCGGCCGGGCGCTGCCCGTGACGCAAGCGCCACGGGCGGGACCGGTTCCCTGCGGATCGCCGTGGTCGGAAGGCGGCGCCTGACAGCCTCCGGAGGTGGCGAGGGGCCTGCCCCTCGCGCTCCCCGGGGTATTTTTCCCAAGAAGAAGCAGCGGGGGCGGTGATGGGTAAAGAACGCCTTTATCTCTACGACACCACCCTGCGCGACGGCCAGCAGACGCAGGGGGTGAGCTTCTCCACCGCGGAAAAGCGGGCCATCGCGCAGTCTCTCGATGCGCTCGGGCTGGATTACATAGAGGGCGGCTGGCCGGGTGCGAACCCCACCGACAGCGCGTTTTTCGAGGTCGCGCCGGCGACGCGCGCGACGATGACGGCCTTTGGCATGACCAAGCGGGCCGGCCGCAGTGCGGAGAACGACGACGTGCTGGCCGCGGTGCTCAACGCGGGCACGCCGGCCGTGTGCCTCGTGGGAAAGGCGCATGATTTCCACGTCGAGACCGCGCTTGGCATCTCTCTGGACGAAAACGCGGAGAATATCGCCCGCTCGGTTGCGCATGTTGTGGCGCAGGGGCGCGAGGCGCTGTTCGATGCCGAGCATTTCTTCGACGGGTGGAAGGCCAACCCGGATTACGCGCTGAAGACGCTGCGCGCCGCGCTGGACGGGGGCGCGCGCTGGATCGTGCTGTGCGACACCAATGGCGGCACGCTGCCGGTGGAAATCCATGACATCACCCGGGCGGTCATCGAGGCGGGCATCCCCGGCGCGCGGCTTGGTATCCATACCCACGACGACACCGGCAACGCCGTGGCCGGCAGCCTCGCCGCCGTGGATGCGGGCGCGCGGCAGATACAGGGCACGCTCAACGGGCTGGGCGAGCGCTGCGGCAATGCCAACCTCACCTCGATCATCCCGACGCTGCTGCTCAAGGAACCCTATGCCTCGGCCTACGACACCGGCATCACGCACGAGGCGCTGACGGGGCTGACCATGGCCAGCCGCCAGCTGGACGAGATCCTCAACCGCGTGCCGATGAAGCAGTCGCCCTATGTCGGCGCCTCGGCCTTCGCGCACAAGGCGGGGCTGCACGCCTCGGCCATCCTCAAGGATCCGGCCACCTACGAGCACATCGAGCCGGCCGCGGTCGGCAATGCGCGCGTTATCCCGATGTCGAACCAGGCCGGGCAGTCGAACCTGCGGCGGCGGCTGGCCGAGGCCGGTCTGGACGTGGCTCGCGACGATCCCGCGTTGCCGCGCATCCTCGAAGAGATCAAGGCGCGCGAGGAGCGCGGCTATACCTATGACAGCGCGCAGGCCAGCTTCGAGTTGCTCGCGCGGCGAGAGCTGGGCCGGCTGCCCGACTTCTTCGAGGTCAAGCGCTACAAGGTCACCGTGGAGCGGCGCAAGAACAAGCACGACCGCATGGTGTCGCTGTCCGAGGCGGTGGTCGTGGTCAAGATCGACGGGGAAAAGAAACTCTCGGTGTCGGAATCGATGGACGAGCTGGGATCGGACCGCGGCCCGGTGAACGCGCTGGCCAAGGCGCTGGCCAAGGATCTGGGCAAGTACCAGTCCGTCATCGACGACATGCGGCTGGTGGACTTCAAGGTACGCATCACGCAAGGCGGTACCGAGGCCGTGACGCGCGTCATCATCGACAGCCAGGACGGGCAGGGGCGGCGCTGGTCCACCGTGGGGGTGAGCCCCAACATCGTGGACGCGTCCTTCGAGGCGCTGCTGGACGCGATCACGTGGAAGCTCGCCCGCGACGGGGACGGCGCATGAGCCCCGGCGCACTGGTCCCGCCCCTTCGGCTGGCCTAGGTCCGGGGCATGACGTTCGACGACGATCTCGTGGCCTGTGCCGATCTGGTGCGCCGGGGCGATCCGGACCGGTTCCGTGCCGTGATGGCCGCGCCGGTGCCGGCGCGCACGCGGCTGTTCCCTGTCTACGCCTTCAATATCGAGGTGAGCCGCGCGCCGTGGCTGACCGAGGAGCCGATGATCGCCGAGATGCGCCTGCAATGGTGGCGCGACGTGCTGGAGGAAATCCGCGAAGGAGGCGCGGTGCGGCGGCACGAGGTCGCCACGCCGCTGTCGCGTGTCATCGGCGCGCAGGACGCCGGGCTGCTGGACGCGCTGGTGACCGCGCGTCGGTGGGATGTCTACCGCGAGCCGTTCGAGGACATGGACCATTTCCGCGAATATATCGATCAGACCTCGGGTAACCTGCTGCTGGTGGCCGCGCGCGGGCTTGGTCCGGCGCCAGAGGCCCCGCTGCGCGACGCGGGCTATGCCATGGGGTTGGCCAACTGGCTGCGCGCGGTGCCGGCGCTGGAGCGCGCCGGCCGCATCCCGTTGGTGGAAGGCACGCATGACGCGCTGCGCGCGCTCGCGCAAGAGGGGCTGGCGTGTCTG
>NZ_JBISDG010000067.1:0-10335 GCF_044472985.1 Roseovarius salis
GGCCCTCTGGCGCTGGCGCGAGGTGCTCGCAGGGGGGGGCACGGCGGCGCTCGGGCTGTGGTGGAGCCTTGGCACCACGGGGCTGTTGCCGTGGCTGGGTGGCGTGCTGGTGCTGGCGGGTGCCGCGCTCGTCGCCGCGGGCGTCCAGAGGGCAAGGTTCCGCGGCGCCGCCGGCGGGCCCGGCGTGGTGCGCGTGGACGAGGGACAGATCGCCTATTTCGGTCCGCTGACCGGCGGCGTGATCGCCCTGAGCGAGATGAGCACGCTGGCGCTCGATCGCGGCGCGCGGCCGCCGCACTGGGTGCTTTCGCAGCCCGGTCATGACGAGCTGCGAATTCCGCTCAACGCGGAGGGCGCAGAGGCGCTGTTCGACGTGTTCGCCAGCCTGCCCGGCCTCAGGACCGAGCGGATGCTGGCCGAGATGCATCGCGACTCCGCCAAGCCGGTGGTGATCTGGAGACAGCCCGATAACGACGCTGCGAGGCTCGCCCGGCCGCATTGACACCCGGCCCGATTGGAGCCACTTGTGGCAACCGTCACAGCCCGCCGAAGCAGGAGGCCAACAACATGTCCATTCCCCAGTCCGGCGGCGGGCCGATCACCTCCATGGATCAGCTGGCCGGCTACCTGGAAGCAGGCTGCAAGCCGAAAGAGCAGTGGCGCATCGGGACCGAGCACGAAAAGTTCGGGTATTGCCGCGACACGCTGAAGCCCCTTCCATACGCCGGCGAACGGAGCATTCTTGCCGTGCTCGAGGGTCTGCGCGACCTGCATGGCTGGGCGCCTGTTTCCGAGGGCGGCAACCTGATCGGGCTCGAAAAGGACGGCGCCAATATCAGCCTGGAACCCGGCGGCCAGCTGGAGCTGTCCGGCGCGGCACTGGAGAACATCCACGAAACCTGCGACGAGGTGAACGCCCACCTGGCCGACGTGAAATCCATCGCCGACCGCGTCGGCGTGGGGTTCATCGGGCTGGGGGCCGCGCCGATCTGGACGCATGACCAGATGCCGATGATGCCCAAGGGTCGCTACAAGCTGATGACCGAGTACATGGACCGCGTCGGCACCATGGGCAAGTCGATGATGTACCGGACCTGCACCGTGCAGGTGAACCTGGACTTCTCGTCCGAGGCGGACATGGTGCAGAAGCTGCGCGTCGCGCTGGCGCTGCAACCCGTCGCCACCGCGCTTTTTGCCAACTCGCCATTCTTCGAGGGCAAGCCCAACGGCCACAAGTCCTGGCGCAGCCGCGTCTGGCGCGATCTCGACCCCGACCGCACGGGCATGCTGCCCTTCGTCTTCGACGAGGGGTTCGGGTTCGAGGCGTGGGCAGAGTACGCGCTCGACGTGCCGATGTATTTCGTCTACCGCGACGGCAAGTACATCGACGCGCTCGGGCAATCTTTCCGCGATTTCCTGAGGGGCGAGCTGCCGGCGCTGCCGGGCGAGACGCCGACGTTGTCGGACTGGGCCGATCACCTGACCACCATTTTCCCCGAGGCGCGGATCAAGAAATACATGGAAATGCGCGGCGCGGATGGCGGGCCGTGGCGGCGGCTCTGCGCGTTGCCGGCGCTGTGGGTCGGGCTGATGTACGAGCAATCCTCGCTGGACGCGGCGTGGGACCTGGTCAAGGGATGGGATGCCGAAACGCGCGAAGCGCTGCGGGTCGCGGCCAGCCGCGATGCCCTGGACGCGAAGGTGGGCGGTATCGACATGCAAGAGCTTGCGCGCGAGGTGCTGGAGATATCCGAAGCGGGGCTGAAGGCCCGGGGGCGCAAGGGCGCGGGCGGCATGATCCCCGACGAAACCCATTTCCTGAACACGCTGAAGGAAAGCGTGGACAGCGGACAGGTGCCGGCCGACGAGCTGCTGGCCCGCTACAACGGCGCCTGGGGCGGCGACCTGACCCGGATCTACGAAGAATACAGCTACTGAGGACGCCCCGCCGGTGGCACCGGCGCATCCGCCAGCAGGGCATGCGCCGCCCGCAGGTAAATGTCTGAATAGAGTTCGGCGACCTCCGCGGCTGCATGCAGCCCCGGCAGCCGCGCGGCGTAATCCTCTCGCGACATCATCGACAGGGCGCGGGCCATGTCCTCTTCGGTTTCGCAAAGGATCATGCCGGACACGTCCATGAAATCCCCGATATTGGGACAGCCCCAGTATATGGGAACCGTCCGGCAGAGCACGGCATCAAGAAGTTTCTCGGTGAAATAGTTGCGCTCGCGGGCGTTCTCTATCACCAGCGAGTACCGGTATGGGGCCAGCCCCTCGGCCTTGTCGGCGAAGGGCGCGTAACCGCGGCCAAGCACGGCTACATCGCACCCCTCGCGCCGGACGCGCTGCGCCATCGCATGCCGCAGGACATGGCCCTCCTGGCTGCGCTTTTCCGAGGCGATCAAAGAGCACGTGGCGTGCTTGGAAAGGTCGCGTTCGCGCCAATCCGACACCCATGCCCCGCCGCACGGAAAGAACAGGCCGTTCGGCAATCGGGCAAGCAGGGATTCATTGTAACTCAACACCCGGTGGAACCGGCTGGCAATGCGCGCCACGCGATGCTGTTTGGCCCCGTGGATCGCCTGCGGCTCGGCCATGATCACCGATACCATGGCCCGCGTGCCCATTACAGGCCATGAAAAACTGACATTCTGCGTGAACCCCACGACATGATCGCCCGGTCCGAGATCGGCAAGAGTGCTTCCCGGCGCGGCAAGCCGGCCCGGCCGCCCCAATGGCCAGCCCAGACTGTCAAGCGACACACGGCCTGCGCGCGCCCCGAGCTTGACGCCCGGGGGCAGCGTGGCAACTGCATGCTCGGTATACGACATCTCGCGGCTCCGCGTTGCGTCGCGCGGTCATAAGGCCAATACCGGGAAAGAACAATGCGCTGCCGCGGGCGATCGCCCGTGCGCGCGCCGGAGAGACCCAATGCGCCTGTGGTAAATACCACCTCAACCGCGATCGCCCGTGCGCGCGCCGGAGAGACACTATGTCTTGAGGCCGCTTCGATATACACTATTTACACGTTGCCGCGGCGAGCGGGCGCGCGTACAGCGCGTTCGCGGACCCGTGGACATGGCGGCGCTTTACCGGGGCGCCGTGGGCCGTTATCGGTAACCCGAGGGAAAACAGTGACCAACGTGACAACGATCTTGCCCGCGATCCCGAACTTCCAAGTGCATGTCCCGCCCCGTGGCGGTGCGGCATGACAACGGCGCGCGACGCCTTCATCGCGGCCATGCGGCAGGTCGCGGCGACCGTTACCGTGGTCACGACCGATGGTCCGGCCGGGCAGGCCGGTGCAACGGTGAGCGCCTTCACCTCGCTGTCGGCCGACCCGCCGTCGGTGCTCGTGTGCCTCAAGGCAGACAGCCGCATCGCGCGAACGGCATCGGCCAACGGGGTTTTCTGCGTGAACGTCCTGCCAGAGGACGCGGCCGACGTGGCGCGCGCCTTTGCCGGGGCGTTCGATGACCGGATGACCAGCCGCTTCGACGGGCTGGACATGTCCGCGACGGAATTCGGCCCGATCCTGCCGCGCGCGACGGCATTTACCTGCTCGCTGACGCATCGGCACGTACATGGCAGCCACGCCATATGCATCGGCGACGTCACGGGTATCTCGAACGCGGGCGAGCGACCCCTTACATACATGAGCGGGGCATTCCACATCGTCCGCCCGCAAGAGGCTTGAGTGCGGCCCCGATCAGGATCCGTGGGCAGCATGTAACAGGCCCGTAACACGACGGGCGAATCCGGGTAATTCCACTCTTCCATGCCG
Source organism: Roseovarius salis (assembly GCF_044472985.1). Taxonomy (NCBI): domain Bacteria; kingdom Pseudomonadati; phylum Pseudomonadota; class Alphaproteobacteria; order Rhodobacterales; family Roseobacteraceae; genus Roseovarius; species Roseovarius salis. The sequence goes on from NZ_JBISDG010000067.1 coordinate 3,785, forward strand.
CGAAATGGATAAGGCTCGGCCTTATTGTCGTCCATTTCTTGCAGCTAGATCACGACAGAAGATCTGGAAAAGGGTCCGTGGGAATGGGACAATCAGGCAACTGGCACAGCGTTTCGCTTACCTCGAACGCGCTTGGCTTGACGGCGCGGGAGCGGTTCGAGCGGTTTCGCATGGAGGCCATCTCGGAGCTGGTGCTGCGGCTGGCCGGCGGTTTGATGGTTGCCGCCTCCACCATGCTGTGGCTGATACTGCCGCTGGACCAGAAATCGGACCAGATCATGTCCCACGGGCTGCTCGCGGCGCTGTTCACGGCCAGCGGCCTGGTTGTCTATGCCTTCGGCACCCGTGGCTTCCGCCGGCAAATCTCGCTGGACGCCAAGAACAAGATCCTGACGCTGACCAAGATCAACGTGAACGAACAGGGCCGGGTGATGCGCAACATCGAAATCGACCGCGTCGAGAGCCTGTTCCTGAGACGCCCGGCGGCGCGCATGGCACATGCCGCCCTGTATGTCCGCGTCACCGACCACGACGCGCCGCTTCTTGCCCTGACGGGCGACACGGCGGAGTTGGAGTGTATCCATCGCGAACTTTGCGACATCATCCAGCGCAGCGGCGCCCGCACGGAAATGGATCCCGCGCGGCCGGTCGTCCGGCCCGAGTTCGCGCGGCGGCTGCAATCCGTCCGCACCTGACCAGGGGGCCGGCCAGGATTGCAAACCCCTTATCCAGAGGTGCCGGCAGGCATTTTCAGCGCTTCGAAATTCTCCATCGTGAAGGGCAGCGCCGCCCCCGTATCGGGATCGAAAAGGGCCCGGTCAAGCGTGGTCAGCGGGCCGAAATACACATGCACCGCCTCGGATGGTTGCCCGCCCTCGGCAGTGACCTTGTGAATGGCGTCCTCTGGCAGCTCGATGACCTCGCCCTCCGCCGCCGTCAGGGTGCCGGTTTCCTGCAACCTGCCCCCTTCGCGGGTATAAAGGATGCTCTTCTCCGCCCCGGAATAGCAGGCGATCAACACCGGCAGCTGATGCTCATGCGCAGGCATTATCACGTCGGGCTGGAAACGTGAGCGCCAGATCGACAGCCGGCTGTCCTCGTAAAGGTTGATTTCGTCCGGTCCGCCCGGCGCGGTTTCCTCGCGCAGTTCCGCGGCATTTTCTTGCAGCGCATCGCACAGAACGGCGCGAACGGCCCCGCGGGGATCGGCATCCTCCGCCGCCGCACGAATCCTGCCTGCAAGCGTGTCGAAAATGGACATGGCTCGAAGTCCTTTATGCCGGCTCTGAAATGCGCCGGGAAGTGTGCAACCCGCCCCGGGGCCCTGTCCAGCACCTCGCCTTGCCCGAACGCAAAGGGGCCGCCCGAAGGCGGCCCCTGTCTTTCCGGCTGTGTCTTCCGCAAGGGAAGCTTACATCATGCCGCCCATGCCGCCCATGCCGCCCATGTCGGGCATGCCGCCACCGGCGGCGCCGCCGCCGTCGTCCTTCTGCGGCTTGTCGGCGATCATCGCCTCGGTGGTGATCAGCAGGCCGGCGATCGAGGAGGCGTCCTCCAGCGCGGTGCGCACGACCTTGGCCGGGTCGATCACGCCGTACTGGAACATGTCGCCATATTCCTCGGTCTGGGCGTTGAACCCGAAGTTCAGGTCGTTGGATTCGCGGATCTTGCCAGCCACGACGGCGCCGTCGACACCGGCGTTCTCGGCGATCTGGCGCAGCGGCGCTTCGAGCGCGAGCCGCACGATCTCGATCCCGCGGTTCTGGTCGACGTTCTCGCCGGTCAGGCCGTCGAGCGCCTTGGCACCCTGCACGAGGGCGACGCCGCCACCCACGACGATACCTTCCTGCACCGCGGCGCGGGTCGCGTTAAGCGCGTCATCGACGCGGTCCTTGCGCTCCTTCACCTCGGTTTCGGTCATGCCGCCAACCTTGATGACGGCCACGCCGCCGGCCAGCTTCGCCACACGCTCCTGCAGCTTCTCGCGGTCGTAGTCGCTGGTGGTGTCCTCGATCTGCTGACGGATCTGGGCGACGCGCGCCTCGATCTCGGAGCTTTCGCCGGCACCGTCGACGATGGTGGTCTCGTCCTTGGTGATCGACACCTTCTTGGCCTGGCCGAGCATGTCCATGGTGACATTCTCGAGCTTCATGCCGAGGTCTTCGCTGATGACCTGGCCGCCGGTCAGGATGGCGATGTCCTGCAGCATTGCCTTGCGGCGATCACCGAAGCCCGGCGCCTTGACGGCCGCGATCTTCAGGCCGCCGCGCAGCTTGTTGACCACGAGGGTGGCCAGTGCTTCGCCCTCGACGTCCTCGGCGATGATCAGCAGGGGTTTCTGCGACTGGATGACCGACTCGAGCAGCGGGACCATCGGCTGCAGCGACGAGAGCTTCTTCTCGTGCAGCAGGATCATGCAGTCCTCGAGCTCGGTGATCATCTTGTCGGAGTTGGTGACGAAGTACGGCGACAGGTAGCCGCGGTCGAACTGCATCCCCTCGACCACGTCGGTCTCGGTTTCCAGCCCCTTGTTCTCCTCGACGGTGATGACACCGTCATTGCCGACCTTCTGCATGGCGTCGGCGATCATCTGGCCGATCTCGGACTCGCCGTTGGCGGACACGGTGCCGACCTGTGCGACCTCGTTGCTGTCCTTGACCTCGCGTGCGGCGGACTTGATGGCCTCGACAACCTTGTGCGTGGCCAGATCGATGCCGCGGCGCAGGTCCATCGGGTTCATGCCGGCGGCCACGGCCTTCATGCCTTCCTTGGCGATGGCCTGGGCAAGCACGGTGGCGGTGGTGGTGCCGTCGCCGGCCTCGTCATTGGTGCGGTTGGCCACTTCCTTGACCATCTGCGCACCCATGTTCTCGAACTTGTCCTCGAGTTCGATTTCCTTGGCGACCGAAACACCGTCCTTGGTGATGCGCGGCGAGCCGAAGGACTTGTCGAGAACGACGTTGCGGCCCTTGGGACCCAGCGTCACGCGCACGGAATCGGCCAGCACGTTCACGCCCCGCATCATGCGGTTGCGGGCATCCGTGTCGAATCTTACTTCTTTAGCAGACATGTCAGTTTCTCCTGCAGTCTTGTTGTTGTGGGATCAGTTGACGATGCGCAGCCTTCAGGCGGCCTTGGCTTCCTTGCCACCCTCGATGATGCCGAGGATGTCCGTCTCCTTCATGATCAGAAGCTCTTCGCCGTCGATGGTGATCTCGGTTCCCGACCACTTGCCGAACAGGATGTGGTCGCCGGCCTTGACGTCCGGCTTGATGCGGTCGCCTTCGTCGTCACGGGCACCGTCGCCAACTGCGACAACCTGGCCTTCCTGCGGTTTCTCCTTGGCGGTGTCGGGGATGATCAGCCCGCCCGCGGTTTTCTCTTCGCTCTCAACGCGGCGGACAAGCACGCGGTCATGCAGCGGTTTAAATGCCATGTCTTTGGCTCCTTGGCTCAAAGTTGCTCCCTTTCAGGCCCGTTCGCCGGGCCGTTATCACTCACCCCCGGTGAGTGCTAACGCCGCATAGCTAGGGATTGGCGTGATCCCTGTCAACATCCGGTGAGCGAAAATCTTGAAAGGGATTTGCCCGTGGGCGGCGGGGCCCCTAGGGTGGTGTCATGACCCCGTCGGAAGGCGCCCGGATGGCGCGTGTGCTTGCCCTGATTCTGTTCATGCTGCAACCGGCTGCTGCCGTGGCGGAACGCTGCGAGGGACGGGACCTGATCGCTGCCCTGCCCGCGCCGGAGCGCGAGGCACTGCTGTCGCGGGCGTCGGCTGCGCCTTACGACGAAGGGCTGCTGTGGCGCGCCACGCGGCAGGATACCGAGATCACGCTTTTCGGCACCTATCACTTCCGCCACGCAAAGACCCGGGCGCATCTGGACCGGCTCAAGCCGCTGATCGCGCGGTCGGACACGGTTTACCTCGAGATGTCGCCGCAGGATCAAGAGCGCTTCGAGGACAGGCTCGCCCGGAGCCCCTCGCTCATGTTCATCACAGATGGCCCGACATTGCCCGACCTTCTGGGAGATGCCGACTGGCAGACGTTCCGGACCGAGATGGCAAAACGGCGGATCCCGGGGCTCATGGCGGCGAAATTCAAACCCGCATGGGCGGCGATGATGCTGGGGATCGGCCCGTGCGAGGCGCGGAACGGAGCCCTGGAAGGAAAGGGAATTGACGAGCTCGTGGGGATGGAAGCCCGCCGTGCGGGTATCAGGACGCGATCCCTCGAACGCTTCGACAAGGTGCTGGGACAGCTCGACGAGACGCCGCTGGACAAGCAGCTTGACATGATCCGCCTCACGCTCGACCTGCCCGCCGACGCGGACGACATGTCCTACACGATCCGGGAAAGATACCTTCGGGAGCAGACAGCACTGACGTGGGAATTCTCTCGCCACCTCTCGCTTGAACATGGCGGTCCCACGGCCGCACGGGATTTCGCGCGGCTCGAGAACGTCCTTCTGACCGGGCGCAACACGGCCTGGGTCGAAAAGCTGATGGCAGAGGCGCGGGGGCAGCGCGTGCTCGTGGCCGCGGGGGCGGGCCATCTGCCGGGTGAAGCCGGGCTCTTGCAGCTCCTGAGACGACACGGGTTCAGCATTCGGCGGCTGCCATTGTAACTCCGCCTGCTGTATAGGCCACGCATCCGACCTTTCACGGAGCGTGCCCATGGGCGGCCTCAAGGCTGACAGCAACCTGACCGACATGCTGGATCTCATCGCTGACGAAATGGGCGACGGGCAGATTTCACTGCGCGACATCATCGGCATCCTGGGCACTCGCAGCCTGACGCCGCTGTTGCTGGTACCTTGTATCGCGCTCGTCTCGCCGCTCTCGGCGGTGCCAGGGGTGCCGAGCCTTCTGGCGGCAATCGTGGGGCTCGTCTCCCTCCAGATGCTGAGCGGCCGCCGCCATCTCTGGCTGCCTGCGCTGCTTCTGGATCGTTCGCTCGATTCCCGCAGACTGGCCAGGATCATCTCGGTCATGCGCCCGGCCGTCGTGCGCGTCGACAGGGTGATCAACGAGCGAATGACCGTCCTGACGGACCGGCCATGGAACCTGCCGGCGCTGTGCCTTTTCTGCGTTGTTTCGTTCTTCATGCCGCTGATCGAGTTCGTGCCCTTTCTCACCTCGACCGTTGCCGGGGCGCTGACGCTTTTCGCGATCGCGCTCTTTGCACGTGACGGTATCTTGATGCTGGGAGGATACGCGCTGGTGGGGCTCGCGGGGCTGCTGATCGCGCGGGCGGTGAATTTCCTTGTCTGAGGCGCCCGCAAACGAGGGCCAGAAAGATGCCGCGGTGCAGCATGTGGTGGTGACAAGCTTGAACGAGATCCCTATAAGGCGCGCGAAATTGCCCTTTCAAGGATCTACTCCCATGAGCACACTCGTTTTCGGCCACAAATCCCCCGACACCGATTCCACCGGATCGCCCATTCTCTGGGCCTGGTATCTCAACGAGGTGAAAGGCGGCGACGCCGAGGCCGTCCTGCTTGGCGAACCCAACAGCGAGGCCGCGTTCATGCTCGACCGCTGGAGCCTGCCCAAGCCGCGCATCATCGAGGGCGTGGACGAGGGCCAGCCCTGCGTGGTGGTTGACACCAACAATCCCGCCGAGTTGCCCGAGACGATAAACGCCGCGGATGTGCGCGCGATCATCGACCACCACAAGCTGGTCGGCGGGCTGGAAACCAAGGGCCCGATCGACATTACCGTGCGCCCGCTGGCCTGCACCGCCACGATCATGATCGACCTGATGGGCGAGGACGCCGCGAAGATGCCCGACTGGGCCAAGGGCGCGGCGCTGACCTGCATCCTGTCGGACACGCTGGAGTTCCGCTCGCCCACCACGACCGACCACGACAGGGCCGTGGCAGAGCGGCTTGCCGCCGATCTGGGCCTGTCGATCCCCGATTACGCGGCCGAGATGTTCGCCGCCAAGTCCGACGTGTCGGCCTTTTCCGATGCCGAGCTGATCCGGATGGATTCCAAGGAATACGAGATGGGCGGCAAGAAATTCCGCGTCTCGGTGCTCGAGACCACGGCCCCCGAGCAGGTGCTGGGCCGCAAGGACAGCCTGATGCAGAGCATGAAGACCGTCGCCTCCGAGGACGGGGTGGACGAGGTGCTGCTGTTCGTCGTGGACATCCTGAAGGAAGAGGCCACGCTGCTGGTGCCGGGTGACCTGGTGAAAACCGTGGCCGAAAAGAGCTTCGGCGCCTCCGTATCGGGCGACACGGTCGTGCTGCCCGGCGTGATGAGCCGCAAGAAGCAGATCATCCCGAACCTGGCGGTGTAAGGGGCATAGAGGATTCGACGAAGGATCGCCTGCGGGCGATCCTTTTTGGTTTGGGTGAAGTAAAAAACTTATCTCGGCGACAGCGAAGAAACAAACAGCTCTGAAACGCTCACGAGCTTCAGCTTCGGTGAAACGCGATGCTTACCTTGACCTGCCACGGGATTTTTCCTCCACTTGGAACTAGAGTCCGACCCATCGAAGGGACGGAAAATGAAGCGATCAAGATTTTCGGAAGAACAGATCATC